>NZ_LASY01000076.1:0-47066 GCF_000973155.1 Grimontia sp. AD028
GCCGATAACGCAGCAGAAATTCCCCACAAACGCTGCCCGAAGGGTTCTGCCCTAAGCGTTTTATGCTTTGTTGAGGTGTATTTGCTTAGAATGACTAGGCGACATACACCTCGCCGCGCCTAAAACGCTTTTCGCTAGAACAAAATTCCAACCATCAAAGGCCAACAGACCCATTAGGAATGATGATAATTCGGATGAGTTTTAGCATTGAATTCGTTTTCATACATTCATAGTCTTCAATGCGCACAAGCAAGTCAACTATTAACCTTTTAAATACATAAGATTACGACAATATTCTGAATCAAAAGGAAATAGACCCTTTCCAGAGCAAAACATCACCATTTGTCAGTTTATCTGGCTTTTCCGACTCTCATAAAAACACATGGGAACAGTAAAATTCGAGAAAGAAGATGAAATAAAAGCCCTTTTCCACTATCATCCTGCCGCCTGAGCGCAAGCGTTTGCTTTTTATTTCACATTCCTTGCCGACAGGCGCCAATCCGATATTTTAGCTATGGAGGGACGCCTTAATGACCACACTTACAATTACTCGCCCTGACGACTGGCATGTTCACCTTCGCGATGGCGAAGTGCTGACAGATACCGTCCGCGACATCAGCCGTTACAACGGTCGCGCGCTCATCATGCCAAACACCGTTCCTCCTGTGACCAACACTGAAATGGCGCTTGCTTACCGCGAACGCATCATGGCGCAAAAGCCTTCTGAGCAATTCGAGCCACTGATGGCGCTCTACCTGACTGACAACACCACACCAGACGAAATCCGCAAAGCGAAAGCCTCTGGCGCTGTTGTTGCTGCGAAGCTTTACCCTGCCGGTGCAACCACCAACTCGGATTCAGGCGTGACCAATGCAAAAAACATCTACCACGTTCTTGAAGCCATGCAGGAAGTGGGCATGTTGCTGTTGGTTCATGGTGAAGTGACCCACCACGAGGTGGACATCTTCGATCGTGAGAAAGAGTTCCTTGATACCGTTCTGGCGCCCATCGTTAACGATTTCCCTAACCTGAAAATCGTCCTTGAGCACATCACCACAGCGGATGCGGCAAACTTCGTGAAAAACGCGAACGAGAACGTTGCAGCAACCATTACCGCTCACCACCTGATGTACAACCGCAACCACATGCTGGTTGGCGGTATCAAACCTCACTTCTACTGCCTGCCAATTCTGAAACGCAACACGCACCAGAAAGCACTTGTTGAAGCAGCGACCAGCGGTAGCAAGAAGTTCTTCCTGGGTACAGATTCAGCGCCACACGCGAAAGGCGCGAAAGAATCAGCATGTGGTTGTGCAGGTTCTTACACCGCACACGCCGCACTGGAACTTTACGCAGAAGTATTCGAGCAAGAAGGGAAACTGGAGAACCTGGAAGCTTTCGCAAGCCAGAATGGTCCAGACTTCTATGGTGTGCCACGTAACACAGACACCGTAACGCTGACCAAAGAAGAGTGGCCAGTGCCAGACACCATGCCATTTGGTTCGGACATTGTTGTGCCAATCCGTGCTGGCGAAACCGTTAGCTGGAAAGTAAAGTAATTCGAAACAGCTAAGAACGTCTTCGCTAATGAAAAGAGCCTGGCGACTGCCGGGCTTTTTGTTGCCCTTTGATAAGGCCCCACTACCCTTTGATGAAGGCCGCTTCGCCCCTAAACCAACCCTTCTGCTCCAAATCCGAAAAACTTAACCGTCTTTGATTATTTAGAAAGTATTGAAACTGTCTTTTCTTTTGGCTCATTTATCAATAGTGAAGTGTGTAATAACGTTATCCCATCGCCGCTACTCAGGCAAAACGAACAATAAGAATGGGAGAGTTAAAGATGAGTCATGCAGCCATCATCAATGACCAAGCAACAATCAGCGCTTTGGATGAAGCACGTAATCTCACGCTGCCTTCAAGACAAGAAATGTTAATGCGAGCACCTGTTGTTCAACAGTTTTGGGATAACAACCGAGAGTTACTCAGCAGCGCGTGGACAGAGTGGCAGATCACTGAGCAGGGCAATGCATTCAAGTTAGATGAGTCTTTACTCAATGCAACACTCCGAGACGCGGTCAACAAAGCATGGGAGGACCCAACAACAGAGTTGGATGTGAAAGAGCTATGGGAAGAAGTGGCTCCGGGTGTCTTCCAATGCCAATTTTTCGACCCTGAACGTTTGGCAGAGCTCCGTGGTTATTTGGAAAACGTCGCCAACGCGGAGATTCCTTTGCGTCCTCCTTATGGCATCGCGCTAAACCGACACGGTGCTATGTTGGATAAACGCTCCGAAGGCTATCTGGCTGCGCCAGAGTTTCAGGCGTTCTATCAAACCGTGATGGATAAATACATGCGCCCTGTCGCTAGACTGCTGTTTCCAGAAGTTACCGGCTATGATTCGCAAACCTTCGGATTTTCGATTCAGTATCAACCCGGTGTCGATACGTCACTGCGACTGCACACTGACGCTTCCGCAGCGACAATGAACATCAATCTCAACCTACCGGGTGAAGCGTTTACTGGCTCAGAGATTGATTACTACGACCCAACCACAGGTATGGTGCGTCGACTCAGCTTTGAACCGGGTATCGCAATGATTCACCGTGGCAGTGTGCCGCATGCTGCACAACCCATCACCAGCGGCTTACGCACCAACATCGTGTTGTGGCTATATGGCGATCGCAGGCAAATCCCAGTTCGTGGTTTGACCCAAGAAATTGATGCGAAAGCACGCTGGACAGTGCCGGAGTCAATCCCTGATAGTTACGCACCGTTTTAATGGAAATGTTAGATACAGAAAGCCCAGCATTTAGCTGGGCTTTCTCTTTTTCAGTATTTTACAGTGTTACTTCTTAGGCATTGGTAGGATTTCAAACAGACCATCGAAACTATCTAAAGTACCTGCCAGCTTAGTGAGAAGCTCTGCATCACCTTTCACACCTGCCTGACCAGATTTAATCAGATCTTCCAAGCTGGTTTCACCCAATACCACTTTGGTGAAGTCGGTTTTGTGAATGATGAGTTCGAAGTCTACTTTTGGCAGCTCATCAACTTGGATGTTAGCCATGTTCGCGTTAGACACTTCACCGTAGTAACGCTCGCCCAAATCTGGGTGGTACACGCCGAAGTTAAAGTCCAAGCCTGCTGCTTCTGCTTTTGGTGCATTCAGGCTTACCGCGATGAAGTCGAGGAACATGCCTGTTGGCGTGTTTGCAATTACATCTGGTGAAGCCAGTTTAAGAGATGGCTGTATCTCTCCCGTACGCAACTCTACCGCACCTTGCAGATAGCTGTTACGCCATGCCATGGTTTCAGACTGGTAACCTTGCTGCTCAAAGCTGTCTGCTAACGCAAAACGGTATTTGATGTTGCTTGGCTCACACTGGACCAAGTCATTGAACAGCTGAGACGCTTCCTGATATTCACCCGCATTAAAGTGCTTCATACCCGCCTTGTAGAAGGCATCCGCTCCCGCAGCTTCAACGTATACGCACGACTTCTCTGTGGTCTGCAGTGGGTTGGTGTTGACTGGGTTCATGTCGTGATATCCAAGATAAAGATTCACAACCGCTCTGGCGTTATGACTGTATGAACCGTGGTAACCGTTCGTGTGCCAGGTATCAATCTGAGATTGAGGAACAATCTTCTCGATTTCACGGCCAACGTCATGAATGGTCACACCGTGGTTTGCCAGTCGCATTGCTTGGTTATGGATAAAGCCATAGTTGTCGCGCTGAAGCGTCATGTAGTCTGAGATTTCATTCGCTTCAGTGTTAGCATCATTCCACACTGGCGCTGAGTGAGCGGCGTGAATGTTATCGACCAAACCACTGTCGACAAAACGCATCTTAAGTTCAGTGAGGTACTTAGTCCAAACCAGCGAGTCACGAACTTTTGCACCACGGAAAGTGTAGATATTGTGCATGCCGTCATAAGTCAGCTCTGCCGTGTTCAGCGAGCGATACTCAGGCACATAAAGCACGATCTCAGCAGGTGCTTCCGCGCCAGGCATGTTGATGGCATGGAAGTCTAAACCATCAATGTTAATAACAGCCTCACGCTCTTGAATTTCCTGTGTGGGTGCCACCAGCGTCACTTCGCCGCGTGATGTCCCCAAGCCAAGCGCGTTATCGACGATGCCTTTGGTGTTGGTGTCCAAGGTGGTGCCGTATTGATAGTTCGCGCGGCGTCCCATTGCGGTACCGGCAATCACGTTCTCGTCTGCCAGCTCTTTAATGAAGTCATTCGGCGCGTAAATTTCAGCATCTGCTGCGAAGTCGCCAGATTCAAAGACACCACGAGAGCCGCCAAAGTGGTCAGCATGCATGTGTGAATAGATCATGCCGGTGATTTTGTGTTCACCATTAATTGCCGGTAGGTGCTGTTTCGCAAACTCCCAAGAAGCTGCTGCCGCTTCGCGTGAAAGCAGAGGGTCGTGAATCACATAGCCGTTCTCAGAGCGGTAGATTGTCATATTTGACAGGTCAGCACCGCGAATTTGGTATACGCCGTCAGTGACTTCATACAAGCCGCCTGCCGCATAGTTCAGCATGCCCTGACGCCAAATAGATGGATTAACCGTTGGCGGCAGATCATCAACAGACATGTCAGTCATGTATTCGAAACGGTTTTTCAACTCGCCCGCTTCATGCGTGCCAAATTCAGCAATCAAACCACGTGTTGTGCGTTCGAACGCAGTAGTGTCTTCCCAAGGTAATGTTTTCGCTACAGCGGCATTTGCGTTAATGGTGTACTCCGAGGCTGGCTTGCCTTCATAGGTATCGATAGATGCATAGTCATTGGCAAAAGCGCCGAAAGACGCAACGATCGCGAGAGACAGTACTGAAGGGACGAATTGAGTTTTCATGTTGAACCTCTTGGGGTTTTCATTTTGGGTATGGGCTTAATCTAACGCGCCAACCCATAGCAATACATACATGAAAATAGATTCAAAACATCACATTTTGTTATGTGTTGGGCAAATAGGAAACGCTATCATGTTGAAGGGATCGGAGTTTTACCCGAGGTGGGTTATTCGGTTTTATCCATCAAGGCACTCTGGAGCTGGCGCGAGCCCAAAGATGAGATAAGGAAGTTAGCAACTGGCAACGCCCTTTAAAGGTCGTGACCTTCCATTCACACGGCTGACGAGAGAGACTATTTTGGTGCAAGCCCCATGTCATCCAGCACCATGAGGATTTCTTCTTTGCGGGTATTTTTTATTTCAATCCAGGAGATATTTTCCCGTGCACCAATAATGGAATAGATGGAGTTTAGACCCATTCCTTTCATTGGTTTAATCTTGGCGTACAGCGCATAAGGGTCGATCGCCATAAAGTCTTCTACTGTGTGGATGTCAACCCCTGCCAGAATGTCTTCACTCCGAGGCCCAAAGCCATTCAGATCTCTCAGTCTTTTCGGCGGCTTATCATAAGCATCCAGCAAGGCCATTTCTCCTTTTCCATTCGACACATAAACAGACTACACAGAAAAAGCCTTTAGTTAATCACGAAGCCCACTTCTTTGATTTCTTTATCAATTTCTGTGATGAAATAACGTGCAAGATACTCGCCTTCCACCTTGGTGCTTGTTTGCTTCCAAACAATCTGTGCAACATCATCGTTTCGGAGGACACCGAGAATTTGACGCTCCAGCGTTAAGGAAGAGAAGAAGTCAAATTCCTCCCATGCCTTGATAACGCCTGCTTTGTTTTCCGGATCTTCGGCTTCTTCTTTCGTTTGATAAACACAAAAAGCATCCCAATCCTTATCGTTGGATGCCTTCACAACCGCATCAATCATGGGTATGGCTATGGCCAAAATCTCATCGTCTGTTAACAAGGTTATCGACATATTCGTTGTCTCTTTTTGAGTGATGAACAATCAGACTAGGTGATAAAAAGCTTTTTGTAGCCATCAATCAAGCGACTTTGAACAAAAAGACACTGTTGTTATGGGCTGAAATAACTGCTACCAAAGTCATGTGCAAGACTCATTCACTGGCCAATGGCTTTCCCATACAGATCGATCTCTCCAAACCCACATACTTACCATAACACTCGATTTCTTTGAAGCCGTTACGTCGATAAAACTCTACAGCCTTTTGATTCACCCTGCGCGTGGAAAGAACTGCATACTGATAACCTTTGTTTGCAGAAAGCTTTTCGATCTCTCGCAGTAAAAAAACACCAGCACCTGAACAGTTTGAATACATGCGTTTTAGCTCACAGGTTTGCTCTGAATGAAACCGAAACACACCACAGGCGACAGCCTCGTTGCCGAAGTACACCACGATACAACCATCACGGCTCAAATCGAAGTCATCGGCAACGAACGAGCTTTCACCGGAATCACCCGTGATATTGCCCAGTGAAACATTGAGTTCCTCGATAAGCGAAGTGAAATCTTTATGGTTAGGTGTTAAAGATTGGCTTTTGAATTTCATAGATCCGGTCGTATTGATATCGGGGTTGTGCGACCTTTGTTCAAAGAATCAACCCATAAAGTAAAGGGTCGCTATGTCCCTTGCTCTATCTGTTTTTGTTTTTTTAAGACCGACTTAATCATTTTTCCAAAGTTCTTGTCTTTCGTTCTCTTTTCAGAGTAAGACATTTGATTAAATTCGGATTCTCTTTTCATCTTGAGGTAGTTCTTATACCGCTGTTCAGATAACTCACCCGTTTCAATGGCTTTCAGAATGGCGCAGCCTTTTTCATTCGTATGCGAGCAGTTTTTGAATTTGCAGTTAAGCGACAGCGCTAAGATCTCTGAAAAGGTTTCATCCAGCCCCTCATCCGCCGACATGCTGCCGAGCTCGCGCATCCCAGGGGTATCAATAATCAACGCGCCGCTTTCTAACTGGACTAACTGACGGCTGGTCGTGGTATGGCGACCTTTGCTTTGTATTTTGCTCACCTCTTGAGTTTCGAACTCATCACTGCCTAACAGTTTGTTGAGCAGTGTTGTCTTCCCCACCCCTGATGAGCCCAACAAGCAATAAGTGCGTCCGAACTTCAACAGCTCAAGAATCGAATCCATGTTTTCCTGATTCAGACTACTAAATTCAACCACCGTTGCATGGGGAGCAATACTCAGCACCTTCGACTTAATCTCCTCAATCTCTTCTGTTGATAGAAGGTCACTTTTACTGAGTAGAACCACAGGCTCAATATTGCTCTCATTCACCATCACCAAATATCGCTCCAATCTTCGCAAATTGAAGTTTTCATTCAATGACTGAACGATAAAAGCAGTGTCAATGTTTGCAGCGATAAGCTGAACGTCGATTTGTTTTCCCGGTGCTTTTCGTTTCAGGAGTGTTTTTCGTGGGAAGACTCCATAAATAATGGCGTGTGAGTCATCATCGTAAAAGTCTGCATAGACCCAATCGCCCGTGGTCGGCAAATCGTTTGAAGACTCTGCACCGTAGAGTGGGTTTCCCGAAAGCTCCGAAAAGACCTCCTCCCCACCTTTTGTCACTGTGTAGCTGTTTTTATGCACGGAGACGACACGGGCAATACCATGGTTGGCAGCTTTGCTCTCATCAATACGGCTCTCGAACCAATGGCTAAATCCGATGCTTTCCAGCTTATCCGTCATTCTATTTCTCAGTTTTTATTGCACCTAACCCCACTATATTCAACGAATACGCTTTGTATTTCCATGACCAGATGTAAGAGGTGGCTAAGTTTTTTGCACAATCAAATAGGTGTGTAACTCTGGGTATTGGTCATACTCAAAGTGCCTGATAATACAACCTAGCTCTATAAGCAGATTTAAGAAACCATTGGTGCCAAGTGATGAGTAGTAGACTTCAGGCCCCATAAAATCATCTTTGTGGGCCCCTGGCTCTTCTGTACCACCGAACGAAAAGATGAATACCCCACCCTCATTGAGACTCTCGACGATCTTGGTCAGAACCTGCTTTTGTTCAGACAAAGGGATATGCCATATGCTGTCCCACGCAGTGATAAAGTCGTACTTCTCGGAGAGTACGTATTCACAGATGTCGCCTTGAATGAAGTGAATATCCGGGTGTTTCTCTCTCGCAATCTTGAGCATCTCACTAGAAACATCCAAACCAGAAGGCGTAAAACCTTCGCTTACCAGCAACTCCATAAACCGGCCTGTGCAGCCACAACCAATATCCAACGCATTGCCCCGATGCTTTGCAAAGCTCATCGCTTTCTTATGCTGGGCAATACCATTGGTCATGTTGAAACCCTCATCTGTCCAGAGATGAGTGATTTGATCGTAGGCTTTTCCTATCTGTTCAGGATTCATGTTTATCTCTCGTTGTTAACTGGGCTTCTGCTAAGCGCCTATCCCTATAGCACTTAATGCTTTGATGCGACAAACGCCCTGTACCAATTTCCCGTCACCACAAATTTAGGAAAGGTATAAAGTTGCTCAAGCAGAATTCTCGACATCGCATTTTTGAAGCTTGTAAATGGCTCTGCCGGGTTTGCCTCTTTGCTGTGTCCTAACCCCTGCAAACCGAATGAAACAGCCATCAAGAACACTGACATCAGCACAGCTATCAAATCAAGACTAAGTAGTGAAAACACAAAAGACGCAAACCCAGCGATAAAGCAGGGAACAAAGATGATATGGATAAGAAGGTTTTTCTTCGATTGATGAAATGTTGAATAGCCTTTCCATTGCCATTCAATGAGTTCTTTAAGGGGCATGTGTCCTCCGCGATTGATGCGTTTGCCTATCTAAAGGTGAAACTATAAACACGCAAATTTAATTGATGTTAGCGCTTCCTACCTGACAGATATTGCGCCCTTATGAGGTTTAAAATGCTATGGTCCCGCAGAAGACACGCGAGACAATTCGCAACGCTTTATTGTGCTCGGATATGAAAGACGTGTTGAGCTTTGCTGCAACGAAACCCAATCGCTTCATAGAACTTATGGGATTCGGCTCGCTGGGCATTGCAGCGGACACGGATTTCACCGTCATTTTTATCCAAAGCATATTCGACAAGCGCACGGCCTATACCCTGCCCGCGATACCATGGTGATACCACCAAACCACCGATTTCATGGAAGCCCTCCGATGCCAACCTTTTGGCATAGAACAGGTGCAACCACCCAACAACAGAGCCATTGCATTCGGCAACATAAATCTGATCATTAGGCGAAGAAAGGATTGCCTGAAGGTTGAGGAAGGATTGTTCGGGAGAAAGCTCAGCGTAGCCTAAGTGTTTTGATACCTCGCGAATGCCATCAGCATCCGATTCCGAAGCAGTTCGAATCATGATTTCAACCTCACAAAAAACCCGCTGATTTCGGCAGCGGGTTATTGGGATTACTTGAAGCTTTTAATGAGGTCGAGATACCGCACTTCATCGTCAGCGATTTCGCCATCGGCATCAGAAATTTCTTTCGCCAACGTTTTCGCTTTTTCTGCTGCGCCCAGCTCAGAGAGCTCTTGCATCAGTTGCGACAGGTAGGCAGAAGCTTCCTCATCTGAACCGTCGAGCACGCTGTTAATCTTACCAATGCAGTTACGTTGGAATGATTCCACACTGACCGTCGATTTCCACTCAATGGTTTGCAGAAGCTCGTCCATGTATTTTTGCTCAGCCAACGCCACACGGTTATCAATCTTGTAGAAAAACGTCGCAAGCTCAATGAGTTTCTCGCTTGCACTTTGTTCGCTCTCAGCCAGCAATGAAGCCGCTTTACCCTGAAAAACAGCGATAATGTTCATCTTAGTTCTCCTTAACTCATTCTCAGAATCCGATGCGCAGTGGTATTTAAATTAAGTGTCGTTCTGGTTCTATTTCCACCCGCTAACTGGCGTTTACCATAACAAATCTAGCCAACGTGCGGATAGGGAAAGATGCGTGTTCTCCGACACATTATTGAGCAATGAATTTCATTGGGTTAGGTGCTGGGTGTATCGATTTGGCATTCGACAGGGATCGCCCTTTATAAGGCCACACCAACAATCATCCGCACCGCCAGCAGCGACAGTAGAACCTTAATCACTTTTACCACAAGCTCGTTCTTTGCCTTGAGGCGGAGCTTTGTACCCAAATAAGAGCCAATCACCGCACCCGCAACCATAAAACCAATCACAGATAGTTCAGAAAGTAGTGATGTGGTGAGAACAAGATACACGGGTATCTTTGCAAAGTGGCTAATGGTCATAAACAGCGAGCTTGTCGCGATGATTTCATCTTTACAGCCTAATTTTTTGGTTAGGACACTGAGCCCAAGCGGCCCTGTAGCACCAACGACAAGCCCTAAACCGGTTTGGAGAAACCCGATAAGATAAAAACTCTCATATTTACTGATTGCAGATGAAAAGTGCTTGCTCCAAAGGTTGAGCAAGATATAAAGCCCAATAGCCAAAGGTACATATTCCATGGAGATATGCGACAAGCCATAACCAATCACGACCGCACCAAGAACAGAACCGATAACGAAACCCGGTAGCAAATCCCACCTAACCTTGCTCAGTGAAAACAGCATTCTGGAAGAGTTGCTCGCCAACTGCACGAGCCCATGTATTGGGATAATAAGACTGGGCGCCAAGAATGAGGGGAGAACGGAAATCAGCAGCATACCACCACCGAAGCCCACCACCGCAGCAACCATTGAAGTCGCTAAAGCGAGTATTCCTAATAGGATTTCGATGCTTGAGCCTCCTGCGCTATGACGTCAGAAAAGGTGAAGAGTTTATAGGCGATAACGCTGCGCCCACCAGAAAGCTGGGAGCGCAGCAGGGCATTTACCGAAGCACATTACTTTGTTGATGCTAATTTCGTGTTTGCTTTAATAGCTAAATTTCGACTTTATTAAAATACTTAATGGTTGGTGGTGCACGGAGAAAAGATCCCAACTCTTCTAATATTCCATTCTGTTCAATGAAATTCAAATACGCATGATGGCTTTCCACCGTCAACCACTCTTCATCCAAGAACATTTCGTTATTCTTTTCGTCAAATAGTACTTTAACCTGCATATTTCCTTTAAACCCCCTTACATTGGGTAAGTTGTCTTCCAGAAATGGCAGTAAGGTTTGAAACTGATCTGGTTTTACTTGGCAGTTTAGCGTGACTCTAACACTCATTTTTCGCTCCTTTGGGATGAAATCTAAGTGCAGACTAACCAAGCACTCAAAGGCAAACTACCTGCAAACTGCCAAAAATAACGATTTTCAATCTTTCTTATGGCTTTATTTGTTTTGGTGTTACACCATATTTGTCTTTGAACGCCTTAATAAAAGCCGACACGTTTTCATAACCCATCGTCACAGCGACTTCAGTAACAGACAGCTCTTTACCTACCAGAAGCTCTTTAGCCTTAGATAATCTTTTCTCTTGAAGCCACTTTTTGGGTGTCACTTTGTAGTTTTCTTTAAAATCACGATTGAAACTTGAAAGGCTTCTTCCGGAAAGATGCGCCAAGTCGCCAACAGTCAAATGAAGTACATCAAGCGTTTCTAACATGCGCGTGAGGTTTCGCTTAGGAGGGACTCTTTTCTTTGTGGCCAGCAATGAGTTAAAAATGTGCTGACTATCTCTCCATGCAATAAGGTGGAGCAGCTCCTGGAGTTTAACGCTCAAATAGGAAGGAGTATTTATATCAGATTGAATTGATTGGAAAAAGCTTGAAAAATCGTGATTACCTTCCAATAGATAAAAGGTTTCCTTACGCTCATGGCCAGCTAAAGGGCTTTTAATTTTGCTTAAGTAGTCATTGACAACATCATCATCAAAAAACACAAGATACGCTTTAAGTGCTTCTGTTTCTTTAACAAAGTCAGATTGAAGATTTACCCCTTGAGGGAGAAATATAGCAGATCCCGCACTCAACTCGACCGTATCGTTGTTGTAGTTTGTGATGACCTCACGACCGCTTTCAACAAATATGAAGCAAGGTGTATTGGTGTAGAATTCAATGTCTACCAAGTCGCGATCAAGGCTCTTATAAAAAATGACTGAGTTTCGATGATGACAAATCACCGTTACATCTTTCATGGCATAAAGAGCTTGTGGTATCACCAGCACGTTTGATTGCGTATGCTCAAAAATTGTTTTCATTTTCGTTTTTCAGGTTTATCGGGGTAATAAGTAGCATCTGGTCTTTCTAGAAATGCTTTTGATCCTTTTGAATGGCTTATTAACTTTCTTACCCATTTAATCATTCAGCGATTCTTTTTCATTGCAAATTTCGTCACAGAACTGCTTAACGACTAACTGCGAACCAGCACCACCGATAACTATGCTGTGCGATAAGTTGGTCGCGAATGGCCCTTCCCATAACTCATCCAAGGGCTTCGATTGTAAACTCGTAAGCAATGTTTTAATCAATGCCGCGTGTGACACGACCAGTATCTTTTTACCTTTATGCTCTTGCGAAATTCTCTTAATACAGGCGGTAGACCGAACTTTTAAGTCGTGAAATGACTCTGCGCCGTTCATCCGAAAGCAACCAGGTCGATTCCAGAAATAATAATAGTCCGTTGCAAATTGTTCTTTAACGTCACTATGTTTCATGCCTTCCCAAGAGCCCATATTGATCTCTTTTAGCTCGTCGGTCTCATATATTTGGATATCTACGTCATTGACTAAGATCTTTGCTGTATCAGAAGCCCTCGAACTTGTTGAGCAAAAGACAGCATCAAAGTTTAGGTGCTCTATCTTTTTGCGGGCAGCTACAGCTTGAGCCTTTCCAAGCTCCGTAAGAGGCGAATCTTTGAAGCCCTGCATACGGCCTTCAATGTTCCATTCAGTTTCACCATGTCTAAAAATATGAATCTCTGTCACGTAAATTATTCCTTACTTACAGCGCCGAATAACTAGAGCCGAACAACCGATCAAGTGGCGAGTGATGCCTCACCGAACCAACATTGATCATCGTAAACACGTAAGCCTAATTTGACGCCAAAATTGCCGAGCGTTACGAATCCGCCTGAAGAGGCTATTCTGCAATTTTTTCGCGTAGAAGGTTCAAGTGCCGCCAACTTTGTTCAAAAAGCGTTTTGAAATTCGAGGTTGGTTCAAACTCGACGACTACCCACTTAAGCCGATTAAGTTCACTAAGTTGTTCATATACTTCGGGCAACGGAACACTTCCCTGACCTAGAGAAACAGACTCTGCCTCAGCAAAATCTCTTAAATGTAGGTGTGATACTTTGTCTCTGTGTTCATGAAGAAAGTCATTAACATTTACGTTAGCTAAATGAAGCCAACCGACATCAATGCAAAGATCTATATGTTCAAAATGAAGCTCATTTTCAAGTATTGAAAAGGGAGTAGATGTTTCACCACGGTTTATTAAAAATTCAAAGTCATGATTGTGATATTGAACTTTAATACCTTCTTTGGCGTACAGTTCGGCCACACGATTTAATAAACCACATGTGGTCTTGAAATTGTCCAGACTTCTATCGTGCCACCCCAAAGGACCAGAAACATATAAGTTTCTGCATTCATGCCGACTTAAATAGCTTATTAGCTCATCATGTTTTACCAGTTGTTCTGGCGCAACATGCACACCAACACAATCTAACCCAAACTGATTAAGTTCTCTCTCGGCTTCTAGAAGGAAAGGGAATTCAACGCCATCATAGCCTATTTCACTTATAAACTTAAGAACATGTTCTAGCTCACTTCTTAAGATTTCTTCAGGAACACCGAATAACTGAGCGCCAATATTCATCTACCCTCCAGTTGCTGGCTGTCTGTTATAAATGGCGAGTGTGGGTTTTGCGTGTCCACTAAATCGGGGGAGGTCCAGAATCCCTCTTAAACAGTTTGTTATGTATTATTTGATAGGATTCTGTATTTTTGTAGCAATCGTACTAATACGTTTAAAATAATCCGAGTACTTTTTCATTTCTGTTTCAGAAAAGAGTAAGTAACCACCAGAGCACTCTCTATCAGTAAGCTCCCAACCAATAACAAAATTATCATCAACCACACTAAAATCTATTGACATGAGATGATTCGCACTGAGACCTTTAACTTGGTCTAGCTTAGACTTCAATATATACTTTACTTTTACATCTGACTCAATATGACTATTAATTACACTTTTCAGCTCATCTAATTCACTCAGAGAATCAATAACATATATTTTCTCTACTTCAACACCGTTCTTCGCCTTAAAGTTTTGAATTGGAATACCAACATCCGACTGGTCATTATCATATCCTTCTGGCTTCTCATAATTAAGAGCATAATACTTTTTCTTAATCCCCCAACAAATATCTAACCATACAAATGGAATGTCTTCGTCATTTAAATTCACTGAATAACGCATCAAATCAAAATATTTAACCTTACTACGCTCAAGTAAATGCTGAATATTATCAATAAGGGTAACATTCGAGTTTTGTAGCTCCGTAAGTTCACCAGACAACTTTTCTTTCAGTTGTAGATTATTATATTCTATTTCCTCGAACCTCTCACCAAACTTGTCCTCAGCATTAATATTAGCGGACTTTATTTCATCAAGTTTTTTGCAAATCTTATTATCTATATTTATTGATGATGACACAACTGTATGTCTAATTTCATCAATAAGGAAATACAAAGATAAGGCAAGTGCAACAATCACAGATGAAAACGTTATTAAGTCTCCATCAACATTACCTAGTTTGCCAATTGCAAAAAAAGCAATAGCAAAAGCCACTGATAACATTATATTTCTTGTGTTATTCCTACTTTTTCTCTGAACTTCTTCTATTGTATCCATTTTCACTCCTTTAAAATAAAACATATTCTGATATCAACATATTACACAATGGAACAAGAATAAAAATCGTCTTACTTAACAGTCACATAACGAATGACATGGATTCCCCCTCACGAGGATTTGTCACACTTAGGTGTCGCGTTAAATACCGGAGGTAACCATGTCTTCTATATTCTTTTGTGGCGTTGACCTCGCCAAACACCACTTCTCATTGCACGCAGTGGATGACCGGGGAAAGGTCATCCTTCATAAATCTGTATCACGCGCTAAATTACTGACTACATTAGCAAATATGCCAGCTATGCGTATAGGCATTGAAGCGTGTAGTGGTGCGCATTATTGGGCCAGAGCGTTCACCCAATTAGGCCATGATACCCGCATCATGGCGGCTAAGTATGTCAGCCCCTACCGCACCCTTAATGATGCCATTGCTATCTGTGAAGCCGTCCAAAGACGCAATACGCGCTTTGTTCCTGTTAAATCACCTGAACGCCAAGCCATTCTTGCTATTCACCGAATGCGTGAGCACTGGGTTCAGGAGCGGACTGCCCTCATTAATCGTATCCGTGCTTTGCTCGCCGAATTTGGCATCGTCGTTCCAACCGGACGTGCCGCTGTCCATCGCGAGGTTCCTCTTATTCTCGAAGCCGCTGAAAACGGCTTGCCTGATATCGCCCGTGCTGTCCTGGCGGATTGCTTTGAACACTTACAGACTCTGAATCAACGTGTCGAAGACACCGACCAGTGCTTTGAGATGGTAACCAAAGCCAGCCCTAATGCGCAGCGTATCCTTAACGTCCGAGGCGTCGGACCTCAAACCGCCACAGCCATTATTGCTGCCATCGGTAAAGGTGAGCAGTTCGACTCCGGGAGAGACTTTGCTGCTTGGTTGGGATTAGTTCCCAAACAGTATTCAACAGGCGGTAAACCTCGCCTTGGGCGCATTAGTAAACGGGGCGACAAGTATCTACGAACCTTGTTAGTTCACGGAGCGAGAGCCGTCATAACCAACCTCGGAGAAAAACAGGACAGGCTCAGTGTCTGGGGGAGAAACGTCCTCGAACGACGAGGGATGAACCGCGCCATTGTCGCGCTGGCAGCTAAGAACGCCCGCATTATCTGGGCGTTGTTACACAACCAAACCGAATATCAAGACTACGCCGCCTGAGTAAGAGGCGGCGCAGGGATACACACCAACCGGGTCATTGCAGACGCAGCTGATGAGGATAGGTTAAGACAATTTGCAGAGAGCCTGTTAATGCGGCGGACACATTGATGTCTTCTAACGAATGAGGCACTGCAACCGCGTAATGTCATCAGGGCCGTGACGTGAGTCAGCGAAAGGCCGAATGTAGAGCGGCAGTCCAAAACCCATCTTGAAAAGTCTAGCGGATGTTTGACGAACGGGGGAATCCATGTAGCCTTGCTAACAAGCGACAACGCGATGCCACTTAACTTGAATATTGTGCCATAAACACGGAGCTTAAATTGCGACTGAAGTCGCCAAGCGTTAGGAGTCTTTGTTAAGCAATTTGTTAGGTTAAGCTACGCGTGAAACGTAGACGTGATGACTACCCACGAACTACTTCTTGCAAGCAAATTATATGACTGGCGCCACTCTCTGATTGCATTTTGGCTGTCGTCTAGCATTACCCATGTGAAAGTCACTAGCATACTATCCTTGCCAATAGGGGTAACCTGAAAGTCTTTTGTACGAAATGAAGAGTAGCCTTCTGCTTTCCAATTATCATATACCTCACTAAAAAACTTCAATGCACATTTATTCGTTGGCATCGATTGAACGGAACCGTCTGGCCTAACGCTGATAAATGGTTCTGCGAATAGTTTGGAGAAAGCTTCCATGTCGCCGCTATCAAACATGGTCTGATAATGTTCAAAAAACTCTTTTGCTTGTTCTACTGTAGTTTCCATACTACTCCTTGAAATACCTAACGTTGCAATAACGGGCGCTTACAAAACCTCCCAAACTTCTTTAATTCTTTGTATTCACAACACTTTGAAAAGCTGCCGCGTTGACAAAGCGTCCCGCGTTGATTGCCTTTGTTAGGGTTTTTCTGCATCTTTTTCTGCAAGCCAAAGAAGAATTGCTGTATCAGCTCCTCCAATTTCTACAACTCTGGAGCCATGCATGAGAACACCTAGGCCATGCTCTTCATCCCATTTGCAACCGAACTCAAACCCAATATATGGGACACCGTCCTTGCAAAGCGGATGCACATTGACTGAATGTAAACTAATCAATGTGTTGAAATCATTAGGCACCAGCACATCAGGCATATACTCTGCTTTTTCAGAGTCGGAGTATCCGTAGGTTATTTGTAATTGAGGGTAAATGATTAGAAGTGATTCCAACAGATTCACAGATATATCGGACTCATTTTCAAGTACCCAAATTACAGATTCTACTTCTTCTCTATTGAGAGGGCTGGCATCACGACCTTCGGGTGCAAACAAAACTGTAACGGTACCATCGGACGCGGAGTTTTCATCGTTAGAGCCACACAGCCCTCCTATACTTTGAAAGCCATTCCATGATGGTAAATTTGCTTTTGCCTGCCACCACAAATCTTCTACCAACTCAAAATGAATATTCATAGTTAGCCCACTATATGCTTAACCCTAACGCCGCATTCAGCGGCTTGTCCGCTGTAATGCTTTGTTAAAAGTCACTTGTATTCCGAAGTGCGACAATATCGCAACCAACTATTGATTCGAGATTTTCAGTGATTTTTTCAGCACTCCAATCCCACCATGCTATTTCCAAGAGTTCACTAATTGTATTTTCGTCAAACCGGTACTTAATGACTTTGGCAGGGTTTCCACCAACAACGCTGTACGCTGGGACATCAGATGTCACAACAGACTTACTCGCTATTATTGCGCCATCGCCAACTTTGACTCCCGGCATAATCGTGGCTTCATAACCAATCCAAACATCGTTCCCAACTTTGGTGTCACCTTTGAAGGGTAAATCACCTTCTTTAGGCATGACCTTCTCCCAACCGTTACCAAATATCTGAAATGGGTATGTAGAAAAGCCGGAAATCTTGTGATTAGCGCCATTCATGATGAACTTTACGTCTTTTGCGATGGCGCAAAACCTCCCAATTACGAGCTTATCTCCAATAAAAGGAAAATGATAAAGCACATTACCCTCAAATCGCGCTGGGCCTTCAGGATCATCGTAGTAGGTATAATCACCAACAATGATATTTTCGGATGAAATGTAGTTCTTTAAGTACCCTACTTGAGGAAATCCTTTCATGGGCTCTTTATCTTCTGGATTCGGACCTTTCAAAATGCCTCCAATATGTCTGTGACTTTTAACGCCGCCAGCACGCGCGGCTTTGTAGTGTAGGCGAAGCCGAAACGGAAAAGCCGTCGCTGTGCCTGGCCTTGTTAGGGCATAGGCCCCAAAATTGGTTGAGACTGCGAAAACCTTCGATCATACCCAGACTCCCAAGGGTACTTTCCTTCTCGATCTGGCCAAACCATTTGAACCACTGGATAGGGTTTAGGCATAGAGCCGTAGTACCAATTTGCATAACCTAAATATTCTCCATAGTGCTCTAGACCTACTGGTACAAAAGCTACTGACAAACTCTCCGTGAAGTCTGTGTACTTCTTATAAGGCTCAATTTTCTCATTAGCGCCGACTATTTTAACTACCGCAATATTGAGCAGCTGATGCGCGGTTTCGGCAGGTAATCCGACGATAATAATTTCAGGATGATTTTGCTTGTGAAAGTGACCAATTGAAAATGCAAATGCCGGGCTTCCATTTTCTTCAGCTATGTGAATGTTATACCACCCCAACTCATTGACTTTGTCCAAAAGCTGCGCGTCGTAGTCACTCTCTGGTGCCGGAGGTGTGAAACCACTCGGTACTGAATCCATAAACACACTTTCTTCTCCTTGCGCAGTAGAAACAGCAGCGAAAATGAGTGCAGATAGAAATGGATTTTTGATCATCATGTTGCCCTAACGTTTGAATAACGGGCGTTTACTAACCCAAACTGGTTGAAGTGCCTTAATCACAACGTTTCTTTGAAAAAATGCGCCACGAGTAAACGTCCCTCGTTGATTCACTTGTTAGTTACAGGACACGCTGGATCTATACTCTTCGGGGCTCTCTCCAATATATTTGTCAAAGTAGAACCGTAAGTAGACTTCATCCATGTAGCCAACTTCATAAGCAACCGATTTTGCTGTGATATCAGTGCATGAACTGAAGAGAACCTCAGCCTTCTTTATTCTGGTTTCATTCAGAACGTCAGCATCCGTTATAGAAAAAGTATTAAGGTATAATTCAGCGAGTTGATCCCTTTCCCAACCTAGGTACTGTGCTACGGTGTAGTCATTTAGATCGTAATTGTAATACTTTTGAATAAACTCTAGTGACTTACTCACTTCGTTAGGAAGCCCTTCATATCTTTCCCCCAAACAGGTTAAAAAGTAACTTTTACTATCAACGTTTTTAAATTCAGGGCAAAACGTATAAGTAGCATTGGGCTCTATATCAACAGTGGTACAACTAGCTAATGAAAACGCGAGTGCTACTTTTGTTGCACTTACAAGGAATAATTTCAACTTCTTCACTTTAACCTTCCCTAGAACTAACAACTTATTAGCGGGCATAAAGCCCGTTTAGTACAAAACCGAGACGCCCGATTAGTACACTAACCACCGTATCACCGCGCAGCTTACATCAATATTATCAGTTACATAGAACTATGACTATCTTTGCAAACTGACAAAAACGGGCGTCCCGCATTTAAATTCTGCGATTTCTTACTATAGAGTAAGAACTGTGTATATAAACAGTATGGTTAAACATCTATGAAATCGCCTTTTCTCCAATCTGTCTGCGAGTTTATGTATTCACGCCACTATTCTAAAAGAACGGTTGACACATACATCTACTGGATAAAGATGTTTATTATCTATAACAACAAAAAGCATCCCGCAGATATGGGAGACGAAGAGGTAGAGCTATTTTTAACCTATTTAGCAAACGAGCGAAAACTGGCTGTGAAAAGTCAAGCAACAGCGCTCAACGCCGTTGTTTTTCTCTATCGGAAATATATAAAAAAACCGCTTGGAGAAAATTTGTCTTTCAATAGATCAAAAGTATCCCCAAAACTTCCCGTCGTACTTACCAAAGATGAGACTATACGCCTCTTCCAACATCTTCCTCCCAACCTTAGCCTTCCGATAAAACTGATGTATGGGAGCGGATTGAGAGTCACTGAAATGTTAAGACTTAGAGTGCAGGACATTGATTTTGATTATTACGCCGTTTTTGTTTGGCAGGGAAAGGGTAATAAAAACCGAAAAGTCACCCTAGCCAAAGAACTTGTTCCCTTGATTAGAAACCAGATTGCGATAGTTGATAAATACTTTGAGAAAGACATTTCTAACCCTAGCTTCAGCGGCGTCTGGCTTCCAAATGCGTTAGCAAAGAAATACCCCGCAGCAAGCAAACAGCTTGGATGGCAATTTCTGTTTCCCTCTAGCAAACTTTCGGTAGACCCTAGCTCATCCTTGATTCGGCGTCATCACTTAGATGAAACGACCATTCGAAGAGCAATAAAGCGTGCGGCAAGAGAAGCTCAAATAAGCAAAGCGGTAAGTTGTCACACACTTCGACACTCATTTGCTACACATCTTCTAGAAGCCGGTGCGGACATCAGGACGGTTCAAGAGCAGTTAGGACATTCTGATATTAGAACCACGCAGATATACACACATGTTTTAAATAATGGTGCCAGCGGAGTCATCAGCCCGCTATCTAGGCTACTTTGATTCCACGCTACCGCCCCTGCGCATTTAGCCCAGTAATCAAATTGAGCAAAATACTAATAAACTGGGCACCCCAATAGAAATTGTGGCAATACTTCTACGATCAACCTCAAGCAATCGACAAACAAAAACCGCGACCTAGGCCGCGGTTTTATTGGTTTTCAAGCTGATGCCGTTTGGGCTTAGCCTTCCATTTCGGCGATCTTCACCTTCCAAGTGTCTGGGCCGATTTGGTGGGCGTTGTCGCCGCGCGAGTCTACTGCAACGGTCACAGGCATATCTACAACATCAAATTCGTAAATCGCTTCCATACCCAGATCTTCAAACGCTACAACACGTGCTTTCTTGATGGCTTTTGCAACAAGGTAAGCAGCGCCGCCTACGGCCATCAGGTATACCGCTTTGTGTTCTTTGATGGATTCAACCGTTGCAGGGCCGCGCTCCGCTTTACCAATCATGCCGATAAGACCGGTTTCGCTGAGCATCGTGTCAGTGAACTTGTCCATACGGGTTGAAGTGGTTGGGCCTGCAGGGCCAACAGCTTCATCGCCCACTGCATCTACAGGGCCTACGTAGTAAATGAAGCGTCCGTTGAAGTCCACGCCGTCTGGCAGACCTTGACCGCTGTTCAGCATTTCCTGAATACGTTTGTGTGCGGCATCACGACCGGTCAGGATTTTGCCTGAAAGCAGAACCGTTTCACCCGTCTTCCACTCTTGAATGTCTTCTTTGGTGACTTCATCCAGGTTTGCGCGGCGAACATTTTCGCCGACTTCCCAGGTGACTTCTGGCCACTCTTCCAGTTTTGGTGGCTGGAGGTCGGCTGGGCCTGAACCATCAAGGGTAAAGTGAACGTGGCGAGTCGCGGCACAGTTAGGGATCAAACACACAGGCTTAGACGCTGCATGCGTTGGCGCGGTTTTTATTTTCACATCAACAACCGTGGTTAAGCCGCCAAGGCCTTGTGCGCCGATGCCCAGTTTGTTCACGCGGTTGAAGATATCAAGACGAAGCTCTTCTTCTGCGTTTTCTGGACCACGGTCAATCAGCTCTTGAATGTCGATGTGTTCCATCAGAGATTCTTTTGCCAGCACGGCCGCTTTCTCTGCCGTACCGCCGATACCAATACCCAGCATGCCCGGTGGACACCAGCCTGCGCCCATGGTTGGCAGGGTTTTCTCAACCCAAGCCGCTACATCGTCAGATGGGTTGAGCATTACCATCTTGGTTTTGTTTTCAGAACCGCCGCCTTTCGCCGCGATTTGAATTTCCACTTTGTCGCCCGGCACCATGTTGATGTGAACTACCGCTGGGGTGTTGTCTTTGGTGTTCTTACGGGCACCCGCAGGGTCTGCAACCACAGAGGCACGAAGTGGGTTATCTGGGTTGTTGTATGCGCGGCGTACGCCTTCATCGACCATTTGTTGTACGGTGAGGTCGCTTTCCCACTGAACATCCATGCCGATGTTCACGAAGCAGGTCACAATGCCTGTGTCCTGACAGATTGGGCGTTTGCCTTCTGCAGACATGCGGGAGTTGATCAGAATTTGGGCGATGGCATCTTTAGCCGCTTGGCTTTGCTCTTTTTCGTACGCCTTTTCGAGGGCTTGAACAAAATCGATAGGGTGATAGTAGGAGATGTACTGTAGGGCGTCAGCGACACTGTCGATGACATCTTCCTTACGAATGACAGTCATAGTTGCCTCTTTAATTTTTATGATTCCTTGGCGCTGTTCGCTCACTTATCAATGCGGGCTAAACAGTGCTTCCAGTCGAGCTTTGTATTACGAATAGGTATTACAAAATAGTAGGCCGCTTTCTCTTATTCGGCAGCTTTGCCAGAGAAGCGACCCTCTCGCGTCCTTGATTGGGCGAATGACTTTTCGCCGCTTGATTTTTCACTTTCCAAACTTAGCTTTAAAAGCCACGATTATGATACTCTTACGGCCGATTTAGCGCCAACAGACGCTTCAATGCCGATCACAAAAACACGAAAATGACCGAATCGAGACGAATGCCTATCACTCTGCAGTTTCTTGAGTACTCGCCATCAGCACTCACGTCGCTTTTTTCCCGTATTGAATCCCAACCTTGGGCAATGCTGCTGCAGTCTGCAGCGGAAAAACATCCGGATAACCGCTTTGATATTCTAGTGGCGGACCCCATCGCGACGCTTTGCAGTGAAAACGGCATCAACCGTATTTGGTATCGTGACGGTCGCACCGCATCCAGCGAGACGGATCCGTTCGAAGAGTTGCACGCGCTTCAGCTTTCCCTTTTACCCCGCACTGAGCCTATCGCACCTTGGCCATTCCTTGGCGGGGCTTTGGGTTACTTCGCTTATGACCTTGGCCGTCAGGTAGAAACTTTGCCTGAGCTGGCGACCCGTGATATCGACATTCCTGATATGGCTGTGGGTATTTATGACTGGGCAGTGATTGCTGACCATAAAGAGAAAAAGCTGGTGCTGATCCAACCTGAGGGTGAAAACCGACTTTCATGGCTAGAAGGCCATCAGGAAGCAGAAGCCTCGGCATTCTCTTTGAAAGGTGAATGGCAGGCGAACATGACGCCGGAAACCTATGAAGAGAAGTTCGACCGTGTGCAGGCGTATCTAAAGTCGGGGGATTGTTACCAAATCAATCTTGCTCAACGCTTTGAAGCGCCTTATCAGGGTAGCGAGTGGGAAGCCTATCAAAAGCTGGCCAAAACCAATGGCGCGCCCTTCTCCGGTTTTATTCGTTTGGAAGATTCTGCCATTCTTTCCGTCTCTCCAGAGCGTTTCTTGCAACTGCACGGCAGGGAGATTGAAACCAAGCCGATCAAAGGCACCCGCCCTCGTCACAACGACGCTGCTGTGGATTCGGCAAACATACACTGCTTGAAGAATGCCCAGAAAGATCGCGCCGAAAACCTGATGATTGTTGACCTTCTTCGCAACGATATTGGCCGAGTCGCCTCGCCAGGTTCGGTAAATGTACCTAAACTTTTTGATATTGAGACATTTCCAGCCGTCCATCATATGGTCAGTACCGTAACGGGAACACTTTCTGATGATAAGCACGGTGAAGATTTGCTCCGAGCCTGTTTCCCCGGTGGATCGATAACTGGCGCACCTAAAGTACGCGCTATGGAGATCATCGAGGAGCTGGAGCCGCATCGACGCAGCATTTACTGTGGCAGCATTGGCTACTTGAGTCGTTGCGGCACCATGGACACCAGCATTACGATCCGTACGCTGGTTTGCCATCAACAACACATTTATGCCTGGGCTGGCGGCGGCGTGGTCGCGGACAGTGAGGCTGCATCGGAGTATCAGGAAACACTCGACAAGCTCAGTCGGATTCTTCCTGTGCTGTCTTCATAAGAGGCGGTACAGCGCATTCAGAAGTAGGTAGGACGCATGTTAAAAACACCATGGATGGATAACACCTCGCTACAGCAACCGGCAATTCTGGCGCATCAAACGCGCCAAAGCCCGATGCGTCCCCTCTCCCGCCATTGGTTAGTACAACGTTTTAGCCTAAGCCCCAGTTACCATTACGACAAGCGCGTGATTCAACGTGCGACCGATGCCATGCGTCGGGAAGGATCACCAGATCTTCGTCCCGCTGCTGTGATGATTGCCCTTGCAGAACGTGATGGCGAACTGCATGTCTTGTTGACCAAACGCGCAACGCATTTGAAACATCATCCAGGCCAAATTAGCTTCCCCGGCGGTAAAGCGGAAGAATCGGACACAGATATCGTCGAAACGGCGATTCGTGAAATGGAAGAAGAGATTGGCGTCACCACTGACAGAGCGCATCTTCTTGGCTGTTTAACGCCACTTCCAACCGTCAGCGGCTACCTTGTTACGCCTGTTATCGCTTTTGTGGATGCCGATTACACACCCGTGCTGGATGCCAATGAGGTTCACAGCCTTTTTGAGGTGCCACTCGCTCAGTTTTTGAGACGCGATGCCATCACCAAACAACCTTTCCATGTTCGTGGTAACACCTACCACATCTACGCCATGAGCTATGAGAACCACCTGATCTGGGGTGTTACGGCTCAGATACTTCATGCCCTCAGCCAGCAACTTTCCCTCAACTAATTTTTAATACCTCAACTATTTTTAGGGTCTTTAAACAACGTTTTTAAACCATAAAAAATGTGAATGTAGTGAGTTCAAATAAATTCGTCGCACGAAATATTGTTGCCACAAAAATGATCTCCATCACAGTTTACAGTGAAAAAATGTAAACAATACGCATCAGTTCCCGATCTGTTCCGTATTATTTTTGGTGATTAAACGATGCAAACTCAGTCAAGCACGACTTCGAGCGCAGACAAAATGAAGTGGTCTGCTCAAGACACCACCTGGATGCTATCTCTGTTTGGTACAGCGGTAGGTGCAGGTATTCTGTTCCTTCCTATTAACGCTGGTCTGAACGGTTTCTGGCCTCTGGTTGCCCTAGCAATCCTGGTTGGTCCTATGACTTATCTGGCTCACCGTGGCCTTGCACGTTTCGTTCTGTCTTCTAAGAAGCCAGGCAGCGACATCACTGAAGTGGTTGAAGAGCACTTCGGCGCGACTGCGGGTAAACTCATCACTCTGCTTTACTTTTTCGCGATTTACCCGATCGTTCTGATTTACGGCGTTGGTATTACCAACACTGTTGACTCTTTCATGGTTAACCAGCTTGGCATGGAATCTCTGCCACGCGCTGTTCTGTCTATCATCCTAATCATGGGTATGATGTCAGTCATGCTGGCGGGTGAGAAACTGATGCTGAAAGTGACTCAGTTCCTGGTTTACCCGCTGGTAGCGATCCTGCTGTTCATGTCTATCTACCTGATCCCTGACTGGAACATGTCTGCACTGCAGCAAATTCCTACAGCGGGTGATTTCATGACAACCCTGTGGATCTCTATCCCTGTTCTGGTTTTCGCATTCAACCACAGCCCTGCGATCTCTGCGTTCTCTATGGCACAGACCCGTGACTACGGTGACAATGCTGAGCGTAAATCGAACCAAATCCTGTTCCGCACCTCGGGCATGCTGCTTGGTTTCGTTATGCTGTTCGTGTTCTCTTGTGTTCTGAGCCTGACGCCTGCTGATCTGGCAGAAGCAAAAGCACAAAACCTGGCGGTTCTGTCTTACCTGGCGAACAAACACGAAAGCCCATTCATCTCTTACCTGGGTCCAGTCGTTGCCTTCGTTGCTATCGTGTCTTCTTTCTTCGGTCACTACATGGGTGCACGTGAAGGTCTGAACGGTATCATCATCAAGCAACTGCGCTCTCGCGGTAAGCAAGTGAACATGAAGAAAATCGATATGTTCACCGTAGCATTCGTTATCATCACCAGCTGGATTGTTGCAACCATCAACCCAAGCATTCTGGGTATGATTGAATCACTGGGTGGCCCAATCATCGCGACCATTCTGTTCATCATGCCGATGTACGCTATCAAGAAAGTACCGTCTATGCAGAAGTACGGCGGTAAGGCGAGCAACATCTTCGTCACTTTCATGGGTATGGTAGCGATTTCAGCGATTATGTACGGTTTCATCGCCTAATAAATCGTGTAGAATGCACAGCCCCAAAAGAGCAAGGATGCTTAAATTCCTTGCTCTTTTTTGCTTTTTTCACTGAGCCACGGAAAGGTAAATACCTAACATTTAAGGTCAGCAAAACCTAGGGTATATCGGCTCAGCAAACTGTCACCTCCACGGATGGATATAAACGAATTAATCCAAATGCCCGTCCACGTAAACCACGGGCATTGACTGAGGTATGACACATGATCAGCGTTTTTGATATCTACAAAATCGGCGTAGGTCCTTCCAGCTCGCACACTGTTGGCCCTATGAAAGCCGGTAAATCATTCATCGACGATCTGACCCGCATGGAGAAACTGCAGGACATCACCAAGATCACTGTGGATGTCTATGGCTCTCTGTCTCTGACCGGTAAAGGTCACCACACTGATGTGGCTATCATCATGGGTCTGGCGGGCAACTCTCCAGAGAACGTTGATATCGACAGCATTCCTGGCTTCATCGCACGTGTTGAAGAAACCGAACGTCTGCCAGTAGGTATCCAACTTCATACTGTCGACTTCCCACGTGAAAGCGGTATGAACTTCCACACCACTAACCTGCCTCTGCACGAAAATGGCATGACCATTACTGCATGGTCTGGTGAAGAGAAAGCCTACGCCAAGACTTACTACTCTATCGGCGGTGGTTTTATTGTTGATGAAGAGAACTTCGGCAAAGAAGACGAAAATAAAGTTGCTGTTCCTTATGAATTCAACAGCGCGGAAGAACTGCTGAACCATTGTAAAGAGACTGGCCTGTCAATCAGTGCGGTTGTCATGGCAAACATGCGTGCGATGCACACTGAAGATGAAATCGAAACCTACTTCGGTAACGTGTGGCGCACCATGCGTGAGTGTCTGGATCGCGGCATGAACAACGAAGGTGTGTTGCCTGGCCCACTTCGCGTTCCACGTCGTGCGGCAGCGCTCCGCCAACAGCTTCTGTCTACCGAGAAGTTCTCAAACGACCCAATGGCAGTGGTTGACTGGGTAAACATGTTCGCGTTTGCCGTTAACGAAGAGAACGCAGCTGGCGGCCGTGTTGTAACCGCACCGACTAATGGTGCGTGTGGCATCATCCCTGCGGTTCTGGCTTACTATGACAAGTTCATCCAAACCGTAAGCCCACGTGAGTACACCCGTTACTTCGCAGTATCTGGCGCGATTGGTGGCCTGTACAAGCAAAACGCGTCTATCTCTGGCGCGGAAGTAGGTTGTCAGGGTGAAGTTGGTGTTGCGTGTTCAATGGCAGCTGCAGGTCTGGCTGAACTGATGGGCGGTAGCCCACAACAGGTGTGTATCGCTGCGGAAATCGGCATGGAGCACAACCTGGGTCTGACGTGTGACCCTGTTGCGGGTCAAGTACAGGTTCCTTGTATTGAGCGCAACGGTATTGCTGCAATGAAAGCCATCAACTCAACCCGTATGGCGCTGCGCCGCTCTTCAGAGCCACGTGTTTCTCTGGACAAGGTTATCGAAACCATGCTGGAAACCGGTAAAGACATGAACGCGAAGTACCGCGAAACCTCTCAAGGTGGCCTGGCAATTAAAGTGATTTGCTAATCACCTTTGGTGATTCTAAATACACAAAAAAGAAAACCGCCCAAGTAGGCGGTTTTCTTTATTCACGATTTGCTATTCGAATTTCAAGCCGTTGCAAGCAGGCCCTCCTCGTTTTTCAGTACATGCTTCTCTGCCGCATCAATGGCGCGATAAAGACGCATTTTCGTCGCACTCAGGCCAAGGCCGAGGACGTTACTGATTTCTTCGAGCGAGAGGTCATGTTCAAAACGCAGCACAAGGATTTCCTGTGCGGTTTTAGCCAATGATTGCACTGAATTTGAAATACCCTGTTCTGAGGTCACAGGACACTTCTCTTCAACGCCAACTTCCTCTTGCAACTCGTCTGAAACGAAACGTTGCGAGTGAGTCGCACGCTTCTTCAAATAGCTTCTGCACTGATTGTCTGCAATCGCATATAACCAGCTTCTGAATGCAGCTTCGCCGCGATAGGCGTGGATGTAGCGGAAACTCCGCACCAAGGTTTCTTGCAACACGTCATCCGCGTCATAAGGACAACCTAACCATGCCATGCATCGACGATGTAATGGTGACAGGTAGCTCGCGACCAGTTGGTCGAAGTAGTTGCGGGCTAACGGGTGCCCCGCCTGAATCTTAGCTATCTGTTCACGCTCACTGTTTTTAATACAGGTTGAATCCACTGAATGCATGTTAATACCCTCCTGGTATTCGAGTGGTGAACACAACCTAGCCAATGCAAACTGAACAATCAAACAGTGTTTTCTATTCAAAAATGCCTGAATAAACCAACAAATCTGACCAGTTATTCATCAGTGTTATTGAACGGCGTTTTATTATCAATCACTTATTGGCACTGATTTAGAACAGCGTTCAATTACCCCAAGAAAGTTGCGACTTTAGAATGTCTCAAAAAGTCTCACCCATGGAACACATTATCAGCCCTGGTCAAAGGTCAGACCTCGGATTTGCATATCAATTGGGGGCATTACTGATGCGATAAAGAGGGATAAAAATGATGAGTTCTGGAAGGTCAGGATACAAAAAAGCCCGCATAAAGCGGGCTTCCAAGTATTAAGTAGCTAGCGATTACGCTGCAACTTTCTGCGCGTTTGCTGCTTCTGCTTTCACTGGTTTAGTAATGAAAGATAGAACAACTGCCACAGCCAGCATTGCTGCACAGATGGTGTATGCCATCACGTAGTTGCCGGTCATGTCTACTGCGGTTGCAGCAACAACAGGACCAATGAAACCACTCACACCCCATGCGGTGTAAAGCACGCCGTAGTTACCGCCGTAGTTTTTCAGGCCGTAGTAGTCAGCAGTGATAGATGGGAATACTGCCAGCAGTGTGCCGTAACCTACACCTGCAACAGCCGCACCTACCATCAGGGTGAACTCGGTGTTGTAAGTTGCAAACATCATCATGTTGATGCCTTGCATGATGAACGCCAACATCAGAGTTTTCAGGCCACCAATCTTGTCAGACAGGATACCTGCAGCAACACGACCGCCTGAGTTGAAGATAGACAGAACTACAACAAGGAACGCAACTTGAGTCAGATCAGACTGGTTGATCGCGATAGAAGTGATGTTACCGATCACCATCAAACCCGCAGAAGATGCCAGCGCATACATCAGCCACAGTGAGTAGAACTGTGGAGTCTTAACCATTTCGCGCCAACCCATGTTGTTGTCGCCAGCGCCTGCTTTCGCTACATAGCCAGCAGGTGCTTCTGGTGTGTAGTCCGCAGGTGGGTTGTTAATGGTGCACGCCAGTGGAACAGCGATAGCCAGAATACCTACACCCAGGATCATGAAACTTTGCTGAACGCCGTAACCTTCAATCAGCATAGAAGTCAGTGGCGCCAGGTATACCGCTGCCAGACCGAAGCCTGCTGCGATCAGACCGTTAACCATGCCCTTTTTAGAAGGGTGGAACCACTTCATTGCCGCTGGAGACAGACACGCGTAACCGAAACCGATACCACATCCGGTGATCACACCAAAGCTCAGTAGTAGAGTCATAGGAGATGAAGCAAAGCTAGATACGATCATGCCAATACCCACCATGATGGTACCCAGAATCAGAACTTTACGAGGACCCATACGGTCTTGCAGGTTACCCGCCACCAGCAGAGAAAGTGCAAAACAGATGGTTGCAACGGTGTAAGGCATAGATGCATCTGCGTTCGACCAACCCTGCTCTACCAGTGACTGCTTGAATACAGACCACGCGTACAGGATGCCGATACACATATTGATAAAGAAACCGGCTGCTAGTACGCCCGTAGCTTTGTTCAGTTTGTTCATGTTACGACTCAATAAATTCACTAATAAAAGGTGTCGCCGGCATTAGCCCCCTACTGCGCCACCCAACCCAACATCCCCGCGCAACTCATTCACTAAATTGATGAATTAGTAGTCAAAACTGCGAAGATATAAATTATTTTTGGCATTCTTCAAATTTGAAGAGAATGACAGAAGCGCGCGGAGTCTATCAGGGAATGAGAGCGTGATCACCATCTACTTTTGTTTATCGCGAAAAAAGTTTTTTCTGCGGTGATTTATTAGTCAATGGGTGTAACAAAACGTGTGGAAAAATAGAAAGGTACTCACCCCGAGTCCCTTTGCAATCAAGGCTCGGAGCGATAGACATGTGTTCAGTAAAACTTGGATATTCTGATGCCTTGCTGACCAAATCAAGGGCACGGACATCCTCTTAGAAAAGACTACTTGGTGCTGAACCCTTTGCTTTCGAGAAAGGCTTTCATAAATGGACGCGCTTCTTTGCTGAGAGTCCCGGAAATTTGCTCACTCCAGCTCATCTCTTTGTTGCCGCCAGTGCGGGTTCGGTAATACTCCCGCACCTCACTGTCATAGTTCTCCAAAACAGCTTTATCCATCGCTGAATACTCGTCAGTGTGAACGACCAACTCTGATGGCAAGCGTGGTTTGACTTCAGGATCTTGCGAAGGATAGCCAAGACAAAGCCCAAACAATGGAAACACCTGCTCTGGCAATTTTAGAAGGTTAGCGACTTTGTCAGGGTTGTTTCTAAGTCCACCGATATACACGCCACCCAAGCCTAAAGATTCTGCCGCTATCAGGGCATTTTGTGCCATCAATGCACCGTCTATCGCGCCAATCAAAGTTTGCTCAGCAAAGCCCACTTGCGCGTCCGGCTTGATTTGTAAATGTCGGTTGAAGTCAGCACAGAACACGAAGAACTCTGCAGCGTCAGCAACATAAGGCTGATTGCCAGCGTATTCAGCCAGAAGTTGCCTTTTCTCTTTGTCGATGACTCTAATAATGCTGGTGCATTGAATAAAGCTGGAAGTAGATGCAGCACGTGCACTATCAATGATGGCATTGCGTTGCTCATCCGTGATCGGTTGGTCGGTAAATTTTCTTATCGAGCGGTGAGAGAGAATGGTTTCAATAGCCGGCGTCATTGTCGCTTCCTGTTTATGCCTTCCTGAATAACACCATTATCAAACTGCCTAGAGCCAATTGCAAAACGGACACTATAAAGTGTCCGCTGCATTACATCTTTTGCTTTTTAGGTTAGGCCGGATCAGAGCTTTCCTCGAGATTCGAAGATTGGCAGACTTGTTGAAGAATATGAATGAGGCGGCTTTCACTTAGTGGCAACGGGTTACCTTTAATCGAACTTGAGCGCAGAGCTGATACTGCTACCTCTTCAAACATGGTGTCGCAAAGACCAAGCTGGGGAAGCGTTTCAAGATCTAACCTTCGCAGGATCCGCTGTACCCACACGATGCCATCACTTGGCTCAGCATTCATTCGCCCAGTCAGAATACAAGCCAACTGGCGGTAGCGGTTTAGCAGGCTGATACGCCCTGCTTCACGTGCTGCAAGAATATTCTCTGCCATGACATAAGGGGCAAGTTGTGCCGTGATTGCTCCATGTGGGGCATCCAACACCGCACCCAGTGCAGCAGCCAAACCATGCGCTGCGCCTAATTTGGCGTTTGACTGCGCCATACCACCTAGCATGGAAGCAAATGCCATATCCGCGCGGGCTTTCGGGTCGTCATCTTCGCAGGCATGAATAATCGCCGGGGCCAGACGGCGTAAACCTTCCTCGCATATCATATCGGTCAACGGGTTCGGCTCACCGCAGACATAGGCTTCCATTAGATGAGTGAATGCATCCATACCGCATCTTGCCGAAAGCGATTTTTCTGTGCCGTAGGTTAACGTCGGGTCGATGATCGCGACATCAGGAATCAGGTCGGGACTTCGAATTGCTGCTTTGACGTTCTCTTGGGCAGAAATCATCACTGCATTGCGGGTCACTTCCGAACCCGTCCCGGCTGTGGTTGGTATTGCAATACAAGGCAGTGGCTTGGCAGTGAGTGGCAGAGCCCGGCCAACGACTTCCACATAATCATAAACACTGCCCTGGTTAGGGATAAGGGCTGACAGTGCCTTGCCAACATCCATCACACTTCCGCCGCCTATTGCTATCACCATATCAGGTTTGAACAAGCGCCCAGCAGCAGCCATTTCTTCCACCATGGCAATGAGCGGTTCGTCGTGTACAGCGAGCCGTTGATAACGAATATTTTGCTGGGAAAGATAAGCGAGTAATGGATCGGCACGTTGGTCATCACGCCCTGTCACAACAAGCGCGCTGTATCCGTAGTTATTGAATATAGAGAAGGAGTTGTTAAGCGCGCCTTCACCAAAAATAATCCGCGTAGCGGTCATAAACTGAAACATGGCACCTCCCTGGATCTGGTCAGAAACGAAAAGCAGATCCTCAAACCGAAAAAATTCAACACTCAATTTACGCACTTAAGTGAATATAAAATTGATACAAAGCAGAGACTCTGTGGTTAAAACCGCTTCGTTTTAAACATGTGGAGCCTTCATCACACCCTTTCAAAAATGCGCGCTCTGTTCATTTTCCGATTGATAGATAATTTCGATTGAATTAAGAGACAAAACCTTCTTTTATCTGCCAAGTGCTTGAGGCATAGTTATTGCCAATCGGATGATAAAGCCACGGGCACCTTCCCTATATGGCACCATCCAATCAATTTGAATAAGAAAGGAAATGAATATGTTCGTGGTTATTTTTGGTCGCCCAGGTTGCCCATTCTGTGTTCGTGCAAAGGATCTTGCTGACAAACTGAAAGAAGAGCGTGACGATTTCAACTACCGTTATGTAGACATCCACGCGGAAGGCATCAGCAAAGCTGACCTTGAAAAAACCGTAGGTAAGCCAGTTGAAACTGTGCCACAAATCTTCGTTGACCAAGAGCACGTAGGTGGTTTCACAGACTTCGAAGCTTACGCAAAAGAAAATCTGGGTCTGTACCAGTAATTTCTCTTAGATTTCTCTGAAAAAGCCGGCAAGCATGCCGGCTTTTTTATTGTTCAAAAACAGAAAGTTGGCATCAACACAGGCTTTCATACTTTCCATTAGGAAAGTCAGCAAAATTTAATACTATTTTTCATGCGAGTTTCCATTACATTTCATTGCAAATGAGTATAATGGCGCCCCAGAATTTCCCTTGACCCGTGCGCGGATTACTGTTCAGTGAACATAGACGTCTACAACCTGCTTGTTAATAACGACATCCTCCTCCTTTTCGTTGTTTTGGCCATTGGCCTCACCATCGGCAAAATCAGAATCGGCAGCTTCCAGTTTGGTAACTCTATTGGTGTGCTGGTGACCGCCTTATCTTTCGGACATGCAGGCTTTTCGTTCAGCCCAGAAGCACTGAACATCGGCTTTATGCTGTTCATTTTCTGTGTAGGCATTGAAGCTGGCCCAAACTTTTTTGGCATCTTCTTCCGCGACGGTAAATCTTATCTCGTCCTTGCATTTACAGTGCTGAGTACCTCCGTGGGTATCACTCTGTTGATGAAGTACCAGTTTGGCGTAGACGGCAGTATTGCAACCGGCATGATGGCGGGAGCGATGACAGCAACACCGGTATTGGTAGGTGCGAAAGATGCGTTAAACGCAGGCTTGGGGGGATCTTTTACCCCAGACCAACTGGCAGGCATGATTGATAACCTAAGCGTGGGTTACGCACTGGCATACCTTGTCGGTCTTATCAGCCTTATCGTGTTGGCGAACTTTATGCCAAAGCTGCAAAAAGAGAATCTTGAGCACTCTGCGCAAAAGATTGCGATGGAGCGTGGGCTGGGTAACTCTTCACAGCGCAAAGTTTACCTGCCGATAATCCGAGCATATCGCGTTGGGCCTGAGCTGATTAACTGGGTCGATGGCCGTAACCTTCGTGAACTGGGTATTTACCGTCAAACCGGTTGCTATATAGAACGTATCCGCCGTAACGGTATTCTCGCCAACCCAGATGGTGACGCCATTTTGCAGGAAGGTGATGAAATCGCATTGGTAGGTTACCCGGATAGCCACGCCCGACTCGACCCTTCTTTCCGCAACGGAAAAGAAGTATTCGACCGTGATCTGCTTGACCTTCGGGTGGTTGAAGAAGAAATCGTGGTGAAAAACGACGCCATCATTGGTAAGCGCCTGTCAGATTTGAATCTGTCTGAATACGGCTGTTTCTTAAACCGCGTTGTCCGCGCGCAGATTGAAATGCCAATGGACCACAATATCTTGCTGTCTAAAGGGGATGTACTGCAGGTCAGTGGTGAGAAGCGCCGCGTTATGGGACTGGCTGAACGAATCGGCTTTATCTCGATTCACAGTCAGGTTTCAGACATGTTGGCGTTCTGTTCTTTCTTCATCTTCGGCCTGATTTTTGGTTTGATCACCATGACATTCGGCCAGATGACCCTGGGCTTAGGTAACGCGTCTGGTCTGTTGATTGCAGGGATTTTGCTCGGATTCCTGCGTGCTAACCACCCAACTTTCGGTTACGTGCCTCAAGGGGCAATCAACATGCTGAAAGAGCTGGGGCTGATGACCTTTATGGTCGGCGTAGGGTTGAGCGCAGGTGGCAACTTGATTGAATACTTGCAGCAAATGGGCTTCACCATCATGTTTGGTGCACTGGCTGTGAGCGTGGTGCCGGTAATACTGGCATATCTGGTCGGTGCATACATTCTCAACATGAACCGTGCACTGCTGTTTGGCGCGATCATTGGTGCGCGTACCTGTGCACCAGCCATGGACATGATCAATCAACATGCGCGAAGCACCATTCCTGCTCTTGGTTACGCAGGTACCTACGCCATCGCCAACGTTTTGCTGACGTTTGCAGGCACCCTTCTCGTTATACTGACTTAGGAGTTGTTGGTATTAGGGTCTGATAGCCCTAATCCTCCTAGTCTCCTCGCATATCCGGCAAAGCAGTCAGCAATGATTCAGCGAACAGAAGTTACACTGTTTGCTGAATCTTCCTGCACGTCAGTAACAAACCCGCAGGTTGTTTGCATCAGCGCAACGTTTTGCGCGTTATCATCGTTAAGCTGGTATTCGGAAAACAAAGTAAAGGTAACGGTTTATGCGCATTCTTATCGTCGAAGACGATCCTCTATTGAGCCATCATCTAAAAACTGAACTGTCTGAACTGGGTAATCAGGTGCACTGCGCCAAAACCGCATCTGAAGGCCTTTTCGTTGCCAAAGATTATCCCAACGACATTGCCATTGTTGACCTCGGCCTGCCTGATCGGGACGGCCTGAGCCTTATCCGCGATATTCGCCGCGCCGAAATCCGTATGCCCATCCTCATTCTGACTGGCCGCGCGAACTGGCAAGATAAAGTGTCTGGATTAGATGCCGGTGCGGATGACTATCTGGTAAAACCGTTTCAGAAAGAAGAGCTGGTCGCCCGTCTTAATGCATTAGTTCGTCGCAGCGCCGGGTTTGTGAAGCCAGAAATCAAAGCCGATAAAATCACCATGGATTTACTGGCGAAAAAAGTCACCGTTGATGATGCCCCTGTTGATCTCACCGCCTTTGAGTACGATTTACTGGAATATATGGTGCGCCACAACCGCCAAGTGGTTTCCAAGCAGCGCCTGCTGGATGTGCTTTATCAAGATCAGGAAGGTGATCCAAACACCATTGAAGTCATGATGAGCCGCCTTCGCAAAAAGCTCACTCAGGCCGGGCAAGATAATCCGATTTCCACCGTACGTGGTCAGGGCTACATTTTTGAACTTCAGGTGACCTGATATGACGCGGAACATGATGCCCGAAATCCACAAGCGGGTGATGGTCACGTCCATTGCCATCATCCTTGCCTTCTCGTTGGGACTTGGTGTGGTGATTAACCAAATTTATGTCAAAAGCTACATTGCCATGTATTCTGCCGATTTGGTGACAGAAGTCCCGCATATCATTGGTGAACTGAGACAGGACAACATGCTACAACTCGGTGAGAACGCACCACATCGCGATCAACCCATTCCCACTCCTACCTCCAAGCAAACCAACTATCTGGCGTTTATCTGTGAACGTGATGGCAATGCTTCCTGGATGTCTTACGGCGCGCGCGATAACGGCATGAAAAATGTCTGCCACCACATTCCCTACTCTCTTTCTGGCCCAGACCTTATCTACTACAACGAACTGCCGTATGTCGTCCACGTTATCTCTGAAGCGACTTACTCGACAGAAGAAGCATTCTTTGTACTTCGTGAAGTCAGCGCCCAACTGGAAAGTTTGTCTCAGATAAGACGTAAGACTTGGTTTTACATGGGGCTATTGTTTTCGATTGCCACAGGTTTACTTTATGCCGCGTCATACTGGAGCTTCAGTCCGCTAAGAAAACTCGCGGGTGAGCTGAATGAAATTGCGGAATCCCGCCGAGAAAAACTGGATTCGGATTACCCTAAAGAATTGGGAGATGTCACAGACGCGCTGAACCGGATGATCACCCTCAGAAAAGAGCAAACCCAACGCTATCGTCATGCGATGGATGATCTCGCTCATAGTCTTAAAAGCCGCCTTGCCGCGACCAATGCGCTACTGGACGACAATACGTTAAGCCGCGAAGCCATGAGCAAACGCATCATAGAACAAGTCAGCCAAATGGATGACATGGTGCAGTACCAACTTAAACGCGCTTTGGTGGGTCAACGAGGTCTGGTTCGCGAAAAAACCGAGCTCAAACCTGTGTTAGACAGCCTCACGGGGATGTTCGCCAAGGTCTACAGTGATAAGCCAGTAAATATCACCACCCGTTTGGAAGCATTGCCTTCTTTGCCGCTCAACAAAGCGGATTTAACCGAGCTACTCGGCAACCTTTTGGAAAACGCATTCCGTTTTTGTATCAGCGAGGTGCGAATCTCAAGCAGCGAGGCCTCAGATCACTATGTGCTGACCATTGAAGACGATGGATTGGGCGTAGAAGAGTCTCTGCGTGAGTCTATTTTCCAACGCGGGGTGCGGGCAGACCAACTTAACCCGGGCACGGGCATCGGATTGGCGGTATGTGACGAAATCGTCGAAAGTTATGGCGGCTCAATCCGTGTCATTGATTCCGAACTGGAAGGTGCTGCCTTTGTGATGATTTTCCCGAAAGTCAGCTAGTCGGCATTGAGTGCCAGTTGTCCCCTAAAGTCTGTTGACACTGGAAACAACAGAAACAAAAAAGGCCGCGATTGCGGCCTTTTCATTGGATTCGGGTTTAGTTATCGGCGTTCAGCAAATCATCTTTTGCAGCCAGTAGATACTGGTACATCGACCAGTAAGTCAGTGCAGTCGCAATATAAAGCGCGGCGTAGCCAACATAAATAATCCACTCACTGTCGCGCCAAAGTAGCATGGTCAGCGCAAACATCTGCGCCGCTGTTTTGAATTTCCCCACCCAGGAAACCGCCACACTGGCGCGTTTGCCCAGTTCTGCCATCCACTCACGCAACGCGGAAATAATCACTTCACGGGCAATCATCGTCGCCGCCGGAATCGTCACCCAAATAGAATTGTAATGTTCAGCAATCAGAACCAGAGCAATTGCCACCATCACTTTGTCGGCTACGGGGTCAAGGAAGGCACCAAAACGGGTAGTTTGTCCAAGGGTACGCGCCAGATAACCGTCCAACCAATCCGTCGCACCGGCGATGACAAAAATCAGAGCAGCAGCGAAAGCTGACCATTCATAAGGCAGATAGAACGCGATAACAAAAACGGGGATTAATGCGATGCGTATAAGGGTCAGGATAATGGGGATATTCAGTCGCATACTTATAATACTTTGTGAGTGACGGCCTATGGTGCTTGAAAGTCATTGCTGTTGCAATGACGAATGAATCTTCTCGGCCAAAACACGACTTATACCCGGCACTTTGGCGATTTCTTCAACAGAAGCCCGCTTAAGTTCCTGAATTCCACCCATGTATTTGAGCAATGCCTGGCGACGTTTCGGCCCAACGCCTTCAATTTCCTGCAACACACTGCTCTTGCGTGCTTTTGCGCGTTTCGCTCTGTGGCCGGAAATAGCATGGTTATGGCTCTCATCACGGATATGTTGGATGAGATGCAGCGCGGGCGAATCAGAAGGCATAGAAAACTCTTCACCCGTCACCTTAATCAAGGTTTCAAGACCCGGGCGTCGAGTTGTCCCTTTCGCCACACCCAGTAACAACGGATGTTTCGGCCAGTCGGCAAGCAGCGGCTTCACCACTTCCCACGCCCGGTTAAGTTGACCCTTACCACCATCAATCAAAATGATGTCGGGGATCTTTTCAGGGTCGACCTGCTTGCTATAGCGGCGCTCTAGCACTTGCGCCATTGCCGCATAGTCATCGCCACCGGTAATGCCGGTAATGTCGTAGCGTCGGTATTCCTGCTTCACCGGCCCATCCTGATTAAACACCACGCATGAGGCGACAGTCTGCTCACCCATGGTGTGGCTGATGTCGAAACATTCCATGCGTTTCACCGATTCAAGCTCCAGCGCTTCTGACAGCACGCTGAACCGGTTATGGATGGTCATCTTGTGGTTGATTTTGCTGGTGAGCGCAGTAGCAGCGTTGGTCTGGGCAAGCTTTAGGAAACGGGCGCGCGCACCGCGAGGTTTGCATTGCAGGTTCACTTTGCGGCCTGCGATGTCAGACAACGCGGTTGCCAGATCGGCCAACTCGTCACCCAAGTCTTGGCCAATCAAAATGCTGGTTGGAATCGTGTTTCCTTCCGCCTGTTTCACATAGAACTGGCCGATAAAGCTCGAAACCAGCTCATTGACATCGGTATCTGCCGGCATTTTCGGGAAGTAGCTGCGGCTACCCAGCACTTTACCTTGACGCAGGAAAAGTACGTGGATACAGGCCACACCGTTTTCGATGGAAACGCCGATAGCATCCAGATCGTCATCGCTGTCTTGCGAAACAAATTGTTGCTCCTGGACGCGACGCAGGGCCTGAATCTGGTCACGATATTCTGCCGCTTTTTCAAACTGCAACGCCTGACTTGCGCCTTCCATCTTCTCCACCAGCGAAGCAATCACCTGCCTGTCTTTGCCTTGCAGGAACAAGCGGGTGAAATTCACCAGCTCATCGTAATCTTCGTCTGAAATAATGCCTTTCACACAAGGGCCAGCACAGCGTTTGATTTGATACATCAAACATGGGCGGGTGCGGTTGGCATAAACGGAATCTTCGCACTGGCGGATGGGGAAAATTTTCTGCAGTAAATACAGGCTTTGGCGTACCGCGCCCGCATCAGGAAACGGACCAAAGTACTCACCTTTACGCTTTTTCGCGCCACGATGTACAGCAATTCGCGGATGTTTGCTCGCAGAAAGGAAGATGTACGGATAAGACTTGTCATCACGAAGCAGTACGTTATAACGCGGTAAGTGTTGCTTGATGAGATTGTGTTCGAGGATCAGCGCTTCCGTTTCGCTGTGTGTGATCGTGACTTCGACGTTGGCGATATTTTTCACCAAGGCACGAGTCTTCTCTCCAGCGACATTAGTACGGAAATAGCTGGAAAGCCGCTTCTTGAGAGATTTGGCTTTACCGACATAAATGATCTCACCCGAAGCGTCCATCATTCGATAGACGCCGGGTTTGTCAGAGACTGTTTTTAGGAAATTTTTGGCATCAAACACAGCGAACAGAAATGGTTAAAGTGTTTCTGTGTCTAGCATACCATGACGAATCGCAAGATGGGTCAGTTCAACGTCACCATTGATACCTAACTTACTGAACAGACGGTAGCGATAGCTGTTGACTGTCTTTGGGCTCAGGTTCAGTTGATCTGAAATGTCAGTCACTTTCTGCCCTTTCGTAATCATCATCATGATTTGAAGCTCGCGCTCTGAAAGGTTTTTGAAAGGATTCTCCTGAGCAGGAGAAAACTGACTTAACGCCATTTGCTGTGCAATTTCCGGCGAAATGTAGCGCTGACCGCTGTTCACCGCGCGAATAGCATTCACCATTTCGCTCGCACCTGCACCTTTAGTGAGATAGCCAGCGGCACCGGCTTGCATCACTTTGGTTGGAAATGGATTTTCTGTATGAATTGTCAGAACAATAATCTTTGCGTCTGGGTTATAGCGTAGGAGCTTTCGCGTCGCTTCCAAACCACCAATACCAGGCATGTTCATGTCCATCAAGATAATGTCTGCATGATTCGCACGACACCACTTGACTGCTTCCTCACCGCTTTCGGCTTCCCCTACCACTTTAACACCACGCTCGTCTTCAAGAAGACGGCGTATCCCTGTGCGAACCAGCTCGTGATCATCTACAAGGAAAACACTTATCAAGCTTGTTTCTCCACTATGATTTTGGCTCGCCATGCGCCGGGATGGCGCTCGACTTTGGATGCATCTTACTTGAGTTTAACCCAACAATAAAAGACCGAACACTTTGATTCTGTGTAAGAGAGCATGTTTTTATAGTGATTCAGTCATAATTTAAACAGCAAAGTGGATGAATCCGATACAGACAGATGATTCACCAGAAATTTTTCCATTGAGTACATAAAGTTACGCGCTGCAACCATTTTGCAGATTTATGAGTGAATATCTAAAAAGCGCGACATACAGATATTCTTAATCAGCATATTTTATGCTTTTTTATGTATGCCATTAGCGTTTACTTACACATTAGGTTGGTGAAATCTGTCTTTTAGGTTCACTTTTCCAGTAAGCCTTCACAGTCACATAAACCATGCAAGGAGTGCAATATAGACATGAAGCTGGGCATTTTACTCTGTGACGACCACTACCCTGACTCTATCCCGACGTACGGACATTACGATGATGCCTTCAAGCGCATGTTTGAAGACAGTTGCATCTCCACATTCCAAAGCTATCGTTGCTACGAAGAAGATTATCCGGCTTCCCCCAATGAATGTGATATCTGGCTGGTCACTGGCAGTAAATGGGGCGTTTATGATACCGATCCCTGGATTGAAGTTGTTGCCCAGTTTGTGCGCGAATGTGATGAGCTTACTCGCCCTATAATTGGCATCTGCTTTGGACACCAAATTATTCACTATGCGCTCGGGGGACGGGTTGAGAAGTCCGCTAAGGGCTGGGGAATGGGCGTGTATCCCATTGAGGTTCAAAACCCAGCAAACAAGCTAGATACCCCACTCTCTGATCAACTCAATTTGATCGCCTGTCATCAAGATCAAGTTCTCTCCCCTGCTTCTGGATTTGAAGTGATTGCTGGCTCAGACTTTTGTCCCGTGGCGATGGCTCAAAAATCTCATACCGTTCTCACGATGCAGTGTCACCCGGAGTTCACACCTGACTTTCTCGCCCAACTCATTGAGCGTCTGAGGGAAAAAGCCGGTGACGAAGTTGTCGACAGCGCACTTGAGTCTTTAAAACGCTTTGGCGAGGGAGATCGAAAGCAGGCCATTTCGTTAATTTTCGATTTTTGCCTCGCCCAAGGAAAAAGTGACAACACCTTAAGGCGATAACGTGCGGCGATTCGTGTCGAATCGCCATTTCGCATTTTCATTTTGCAACCCAAGTTGGCTTCCCGCATTGCATACCGTTTTATCTCTATGAATTAATAACTTAATCACTCTGGCACTCTACTTGCTCTTTCTTGTTTACAGACAAGAAGGAGTGTTGATATGAACAGAGCCTCTACCCTGAAGCAGCCGTTGATCTTTGTCGGACCACCACGTTCCGGCGTCACGCTGATCTCAGATTTAGTCATGCATCACGAAGCCCTGTGTTGGCTTGACGAGAGCTTTGAAAAACACCCTAGATCAGACTTCCAGCACCGACTTTTCAAACGTAAATGTGCATTCAGGAATAAAGCGCTGCAGGATAAATCCTTCTTTGGCTCTCTGGCACGGGAATTCTCTCCCACGCCTTCGGAAGCCATGAACTTCTGGGATGAACACACCCGCGAAGAAATCGATTTTTACCGTGGCTTTTCCCGTGGAAAACACGCCACCCCGGTAGAGATTTCGTCTATCAGAGAAATATTGAGTCGACGCGTTACCCTTTCAGATAAAAGCCGTTTGGCGTTGAGATTCACTGGCCCCTCACGCCTTTGCTATTTGCACAGCATCTTCCCTGATGCCAAGTTTATCAATATCAACCGAGACCCTGCTTCTACGGTGCATTCAATGATTTCTACCGAAGAATGGGAATACCAAGGCAAGAACCTACTTTGGTGGCGGGGAGCTTATTCGTTACAGGAGTTGGCTCAGTACGACCGCCTGCGTGGTCATGCAGTAGCGGGCACAGCGTTCCAGCTTAACAAGCTTATCCAAACCACCAAGCTGGAGGCTTCTGAGCTAGACCTGAATATACTGACGCTGAACTACGAAGATTTTGTCGCATCCCCCGAGCATGTCATGGGACAAATACTGGATTTCGCGGAGCTCTCTTCAAGCAAAACGGTGGATGCTGCGCTCAAGCAAAACGAAATACGCTGCAGCAACAAGGTTCTCAAAATGCCCGCAACCGACGTAAATACCGTGTATACATGGTGCCCGGCAACTTAATGAGCTCTCAGTTTTTTAAGTTTGTAGATACCCAAACCACCTGAATCCTGCATCTTCAGGTTGTTTGGGTATAAGCCATGCGTTTTGCGCATGGCTTATTTGCATCTAATTCATTTGCTTCATATCCACAATATCCCTACCCTACGCGCTTCTTTAACCTATTGGCCATTTCCACGCAGAGTCAACATGTATTCACAATCACTTTTTGCCCAGCTTGTCAGGTGGTTGCTGGTGCTGACAATCACTCTGGTTGGCGTTCAGCATTGCACTCCTCTACAACGCGCTTTTGCCGACTATGCGGTGGATGGTGGTTGCCATCAACATCATCAAATGGATGACCAACACAAAGCCCACGGGTCTCACGCAACACAATAAACAAAGGTAACTTAATGAGTATCTTCCGCTTCCCGCTGCTAGTGTGGCTGGGGATAGGGATTTTGATTATCAGCCTAGGGATCAGGCAATCTTTCGGTATCTTCATGATGCCTATCACAGACACCTTTCAGTCAGGCCGGGAATTTTTCAGCCTTGCTATCGCCCTTCAAAACCTTTTGTTTGGACTTTTCCAACCTTTCGTGGGCATGGCAGCAGACAAATACGGTGCCAAGCGCATCATTACCTTGGGTGGTTTAGCTTATGCCCTAGGTCTTTACCTCACTTCTATGGCCACAGGCACTGGTGTACTTTACATCTCGATGGGTGTTCTGATCGGCTTGGGACTGAGTGCGACCAGCTACGTGATTGTGCTAGGTGCTGTTGCCAAAGTGGTACCGGCAGAACACACCGCGAAAGCGTTTGGCCTGACAACGGCCATGGGATCATTCGGTATGTTTGCCGTTATCCCTGGCGCTCAGTCTCTGCTCGCTAACTATGACTGGCAAACCGCAATGCAAGTGTTTGCGATGTGCTGTACGCTGATGATCGCCTTTGCCGTGTTTATGAAAACGGCAGCGCCTTCATCTGCCTCAGCCGGCCAAAAAGAACCAGAACAAACGCTGAAAGAAGCCATGGCAGAAGCGTTCAGACACCCAGGTTATTGGTTGATCCACGCCGGATTTTTCGTCTGTGGTTTTCAGGTCATGTTTATCGCGACGCACTTACCGAGCTACATCGCTGATAAAGGATTGCCGGGCAACACAGCGGCGATGGCACTGGCCTATGTGGGTATCTTCAATATCTTTGGCTCTTATTTCTGGGGCTTAATGGGCGATAGGTTTAATAAACGTTATGTCATGACCACGCTGTACATGATGCGTGCTGTAGTATTGACCTTGTTTATCACCGTACCACTAACAACACACACCGCGACCTTATTTGGCGCGGCGATTGGTTTCTGTTGGCTGGGAACCGTGCCACTGACTTCTGGTCTGGTCCGTCAGATCTTTGGAGCGCGTTATATGTCGACGCTTTATGGTCTGGTGTTCTTTACTCACCAGATAGGCAGTTTCATAGGTGCCTGGGTTGGCGGTCGCGTGTTCGACTATTACGGCTCTTATGAGCCTATCTGGTGGACAACAGTGGTGCTGGCAATAGCTGCAGCGCTTATCCACCTGCCGATTAACGACAAGCCTGTTGTGCGTCCCGCGCTGCAGAACGCGTAATGATATGAATCCGGGTCATCATGGCCCGGTTTTCCTTTTTTGCCCTTTCTCCATCGAGTCTCCTACCTACTGAAAAATGCTAAAAGTTCAACTGAATTAGGCGCTTGCTCAAAGTTTTATCATTTTGTGTTGGGGTGCCAACGCAGCAAATGCTAATTTTTTGTTAAGACAAGAGCTTTTGAAATTGAGGTGGTGAAATGGGAAAACTGACCACGCATGTTCTCGACACCGCTAGGGGAAAGCCAGCACAAGGTGTCAAAATCTCGCTGTACCGCATCGATGAAGAAGGTCTACATCCAGTGACCACAAGCATCACCAATAATGATGGTAGAACAGATACACCTCTCATCGAAGAAGGTTACCTTATTTCTGGTCAATACCAGCTGGTGTTTGCCACAGCCTCTTATTTCCAACATACCAACGCCCAGCTTGACGCTATCCCTTTCCTTGATGAGATTGTCATTCGTTTCGGCGTATCCGACCATAACCAGCACTATCACGTCCCACTGCTGGTCTCGCCCTATGGGTATTCGACATACCGGGGAAGTTAGATAAAAACTGTCTAGTCCTAAAATAGGTTGACACTTTTTATAAAGCCAGCACGTCGGCTGGCTTTGTTTTACGAGGGATAGTAATCAATTAACCTGTTCTGTTATTCGCCAAGAATCGGATAGGCTTCGGTGTAGATCCAATCATTGGCTTTGGCAGGAACATGGCAGCCAAGACAGTCAGTCTTGTAATCTGCCGAGGCGTTCTTGGTCATGTCATCGGTTTTGAACAATGCCCAACCCCAACCTTCACCCCAAGAGCCATTATCGGAAAAGCGGCCTTCACCGTCTTTCACCATCACAAACCACTGTTTGAGATCGCCGGTCTCATGGCTGACGCCACTGCCCGTCGTATAATTGCCGGTGTTGTGCGCACGCAACTCTTTAACCAGCGTTGCACCATCTGGGAATTTGCCGTTTTTTCGAAACGCTTCCACCGTTTCTTTTTCGGTGTACACACCATGGAAACCGCTAGCGCCGCCCTCTGGTACAAACCAAGATCCTAAATGGACCATATTGGTTCGGAAATCGTTCGGGAAGCTGATGTTTCCTTTTTCATCCACGTAAGGTGAAAACGCATCGTTCGCAGCAAGCGCACTAAACGCTGTACCAGTGGCAAGCAAGCCGATAAGAAATGCCTTTTTCATAAATGACTCCATTACTTTCTTATTATTTCAGGCTAGAGCTGTGTCCGCCGCTTGCTGCCTCACCTTTCGCTTTGCCCGCACGCAGCACTGGGTAGTACTGAGTGAATACAAAGTCATCAGCCGCTGCTGCTTGGTGACAAGCGTTACAAGCTGCTGCAGGAAAAGCTTTCGCAGTATCAGTCAGCGCACTATGGTCAGGCGTTGAAAAGCTGTAGTAAGACCAGTTACCCGGCTCATCTGGGTTCAGGCTTTTGCTTTTAATGGTGGCTTCCAAGCCAATGTAGTCACCCTGAAAATAACCATTACCACTGACTGCAGCCTTGCTTCCCACACTGACGAGCTCTTTGATGATGATGGTGCCATCTCTGAACTCACCCTTCTCTTTCCACACCGCCCAACTTTCTGGGTCAATGTAAACGTTGTGATGCTCTGGGAAAGCCGCTTTGCCGTTGTTCATATCATTCGGTGTCACAGGCGTACCGACATACACCCACTCGCGGTAGCCAGTTGGTCTCTGAAGTTCACCGTCTTTGACAGTGAAATACTCTTTGGCAAATGCCGAAGTAGATACGAAACCGCCAGCTATAATCATTGAAGCCACAGTTAGTAGTGCTGCCTTGGTGTTTTTTACATCCATTTTCTCACCTCTAGTACAGTTGAGGTGCACCATCTTGGCACACCTTGCGTTAGTCTAAGCTAAATTACATAGCCATGATGTTACTAAGGGAATCAGAACGGTGCCTCAACGAATCAAAAGCGAAGAAACCTTTAATTATCTGTCCGATGTCTTTGAAACTCTTAGATTTAAAGGCAGCATTTTCTTCAGTTCCGATCTCAGTGCACCTTGGGGCATAGCACTGGAGAAACGCGAGTTTCCACGCTTTCATATCACACTCAAAGGAAACTGTTTTGTAGGTTTGGATAGCAATAAGCCTTTTCTCGCAAATGAGATGGATGTGTTTCTGTTACCGGGAGGTGATGCGCACTGGTTAGCGGACTCTCCCGACAATAAAAAGACCCTGAGTGACATCGCCATCGACGCTTGCGAACTGGGAAAACCGCTGTTTCAGGAAGGACCTACTACCCACAAACTGATGTGTGGACTCATCATGTTTGATGCCGGACTCAGCCACCCGGTAGTTGACGCTTTACCCCCAGTAATCCATATCAAGGATATTGGACACGACACAACAATTTGGCGCCTCGTAATATCCATCGATAAAGAAATTTCGGAGCATGGATACAGGGAAAATCCTATTGTCGATAAACTTTCAGAAGCGTTATTTTTAAAGCTTTTGTCTCACTATTTAAACGAAACCACTGAAAGTTTTAGTTTTATCAAAGCAGTAAAAGATAAACGTATTCATGAAGCCTTGATGCTGATGCATCGCGAGCCCGGTAAAGACTGGACACTCGAAGAGATTGGAAGGCACGTCGGTATGTCGAAAGCGACACTGGTTCGCCATTTTCAAGATGCGTTGGGTATGGCACCCATCGCCTACCTTAGCCACTGGCGTCGCTTAAAGGCCTACAACGCTTTGAAATACACCAATGACCCCATCGACAAAATCGCGCTCTCTCTCGGTTTTACTTCTGGACGGACACTAAGTCGCGCATTGGTGCGAGAAATGGGCCTGACTCCTGCAGACATCAGGCAGCAAAACGAATGAAAAAGGGAGCCATCTGGCTTAATGCATGTGAATTA
>NZ_LASY01000077.1:0-49556 GCF_000973155.1 Grimontia sp. AD028
AGAGACAGGTGTTTTTGTTTCTGCTGATAGTTCGTTAAAGCTTTTTAACCAGCGCTTCAAACGCTTCGATACGTTTCTCAGCAATCTGGATGCTTTGCTGCCAGAACTCTGGCTTCGTTAAATCTACACCCAGGTGGGCTTTTGCCACGTCTTCTGCGCTCATTCTGCCCGTGTCTCTTAGCAGGGCTTTGTAATCACCGTAGAAAGCAGCACCTTTCTCTGCGCGTCTTGCGTACACACCGGTACTGAACAGATAGCCGAACAGATACGGGTAGTTGTAGAAACTGATTTCTGCGATGCTGAAATGCAGCTTAGTCGCCCAGAACAGATCGTTAGGCTCTGACATGGCGTCGCCATACCATTCATTCCAGGTTTCTGCCATCAGTGAGCGAAGCTGTGCAGGCGAGCATTCGCCTTGTTGTCGTTGCTCATAGAAGGCTTTTTCAAACCCGTAACGGACCGGAATATTGAGCATGAGCGCTACGGCGGTTTGGGCTTCTTCCCACAGCATCAACAGCTTGTCGTGGTCGCTTTCTGCCTGTTCGAGCAACGCATCACGCACCACGTTTTCTGCAAAAATGGAGGCGGTTTCTGCCAGTGTCATTGGGTATTCGGTTTCGACAAATGGCATGTCGCGCATCACCCAGTTGTGGAATGCGTGCCCCAGTTCATGCGCAAGCGTCAATACATCAGACATGCTGCCGCCAAAACTCATAAACACCAGTGGGGTGCGGGTTTTGGCAATCTTAGTGCAGTAGGCACCCATGCTCTTGTTAGATTGAGGTGCTGCATCAATCAGGTTTTGTTTAACCATCATGTCAACAAACTCCGCCATTTCAGGGTCGACACTGTCGAATGCTTTGCGGATGATCGTAATCGCGTCATCGAAAGAGTAGTTAGCTGGCTTGGATGCACCGAATGATGGCATTGCTGCCATTTCATCCCAAGGTTTGAGCTGCTCTGTACCGAACACTTTTGCCATCGCTTTTGCTGCGCGACGGGAAAGGTCCTGGCTGGCTTTGGTGACATCCAGCATGGCGTCCAGTGTAGGTTGCTCTATACGGGCTTCTTCAAGCGCAGGGGCGAGGAAATGCAGTGGCTTGGTGTGGCTGCGTTTCTCGTACTCAGTGAGTCGATTGCCTGCGAGGGCATTCAGGATAGCCGCAAAGGTCACTTCCTGTTTTCCCATCGCTTCGCGAATGGCATGCCAGGCTGGCTCGCGTCGATATGTATCTCCGCCGTAAAGCAGGCTTGCTGCCTGTGACAACCCCATCTCTTCTTCGCTGCCATCTGGGAATTTCAGGCTGACTTTCAGTGTGCCTGTGATGTCGTCGTAGAGGCGACCCCAAGCGTTTTTCCCGTCGACCTGCATGGCTGAAAGCAATTGCTCCTCGGGAACGGAAAGACGGAAAGCTTGCTGCGCGCGCAGTCGGGAAAGACGAAACGCATGGCGCTGATAGCTACCTGTGGCATCGGAGCCTGCCAATACATCCTCAAAGAACGCATCGTCGCAGGAGGATAGCTTGTCTTCAAATGGGCTGAACGCTTGATTGAGGCTGGAATCCATCACATCGGTTTTCACCACGACAGCCTTGGCTTCTGCATTAGTGGCATCCACGGTTGAGAGGCATCCCGAATAGCTTGAGACAGATTGAAGCAGGGTAGAGGCTTCATCCAACAAAGTCAGCGCACGCTGACAGTTTTCAATGGTATCCGGTGAGAGGTTCTTCAGTGCTGCAATGTTATCGCTGCAGCGCGCGAGATCGTTTTGTATCGCAGTGTCTTGAAGGCTTTGGTAGACGAACGAAAAGTCCCAACTTGGTGCTGACATGCCTTTCTCCTTTTCATTTTGGCGCGATCACTCTATCGCAATATTCTATGTCATGAACAGGAGAGGGCAGGGATCAGGTTGCATTCCATTGCATGGGGGAAGAAAAACGCGCGTGGTATCACTTACTCAGAGGTTTGTGCTTGCTCTTGATTCTCGGTTGACTCGGCTTGCACTTCCTCTGCCGCCAGCTTTTCACGCTCTGCTTTGGAAATGTAGCGCGGCTTATTACTTTTGTTCAGCTTGGCTTTTTGTTTCTTATCTTTCTTTTTCAGCGTTTGGATGATTTTCTTTTTACGGTTCATGACGGCATCTCAGAGATCGAAGGTGGAGGATTGTATAAGAAAGCATGAGGGCTTGCACTTGACTTGAAGGCTGTGAGGGAAATTTCCTGGTTAAAATATAAGCAAACGAACAGGTCTGGATTTCCTTTTGTTAATATTTGTCGTGTGAATAAGTGAAATTCACTCCGTTAATGAAAACAGACGGATACGTTCAGTCATTAACGATGAATTAACCGCGCTGACATTGCCCTTACAAACGTCTGTAAATCAGTTGTTGCCAGACAAGTGGAGGTGTTCATTTTCGCCTCTTTTCTTCGTAAAAATACACTGTATACTTCGCCGACTTTTTAAACTCGCAGTGTGTAAAACGATGAAAAAATTTGCAATCAAAGCTGTTGCGGCAGCAGTTCTGACAGTGTCTCTGACAGGTTGTATCGGTCAAATGGCAACGTCAGGTGCAGTGATGAAACTGAACCTGTCTGCAGTAGACAACCGCTATGCTCGTGCAGGTCTGTACGTACTGATGAGCCCAGTTTACGGCGTAGCGGCAGCAGCTGACCTGTTCATCTTCAACTCAATCGAGTTCTGGACAGGCACCAACCCAATCTCTGGCAAATCTCCAGCGGTTGCTGATACGCCAATGAGCGCTGTTATCAAGATCAACCAGAAGCTGGACAAAGATCTGACCACCGCGCCAATCAAGATTTCTGCTGCTGACGTTAAGCAAATCAACGACAAGTCTTTGGAAATGTCTGTTGCATACGTTGATGGATCGACTCAGATTCTGCGTGGCGAGAAAGAAGGCGAGATGGTGAACTTCTTCCTGAACGACGAATTCATCACTGCAGTTTCTGTAGAAGAGCTTAACGAATACGCTGCAAACCGCGTATAATCGTTTTGCGGATAATATCCAGCTGACTGGTTCAGTTGGGTATAACAAGCCCTGCATATGGCAGGGCTTCGTTATTTCTGGGGCAGGATGCCAACACGTTTAACTGCACCTAGAGGATGTTTGAGTCATTATGCTGAAACTCATCACTACTTTGCCGCCACTTGTCACTTTGTCGGTTGCTATTCTGTTTGAGATTGTTGCAACCTCGATGATGCCAAAAACCCAGTCTTTCACTCAACCTATCACAACGACTACTGTGCTGCTTTGCTACTCGATTTCATTCTATATGTTGTCGATTACGGTAAAGACAATGCCGCTGGGCGTGGCCTACGCTATCTGGAGTGCAGCGGGCATTCTCTTGGTTTCGCTGGTGGCGTGGATGTTTTATGGGCAGCAACTGGATTTGGCTGCAATATTGGGAATGTCACTCATCGTTGCAGGTGTGGTTATCATCAACCTGTTTTCGACCGTGATGCACTGATCAACGTCGAGAAACCAAATGTGAGCGTTTTCGGCTGTAGGCACAGCTAACCTTTGGCCTTGAGCGCCAGATTGCGGGCTATATCTAACAGTTGTCCGAAATCATAATCGCCTTCAGGCTCAGCCCACGACACCCCGATGCAGTAATCCAGCGTGTAGGGGAGAGCGTTCTCTACAGAATATCGATCTACACGTTCTTTGAACCTGTGCAGGATGTCCTGAGTGTTGGCGATAGGGGTGTTGCTCATCAGCACGGCAAATTTGTCGCTTTCCAGCCTTGCCATGACGTCTGAATCGCGAAAGCCAAATTTCAGCAACTCGGCAAAAAAGACCAAAGCCCGGTCACCTTCTACATTGCCCTGAAGCTGGTTAATTATTTTCAAACCACGTAAATCGAAAAACACGAGTGACGCTGGCGCATTCAGGCGTTCGCACATGTTGAGGCTGTTTTGGCATAGGACTTCAAACCCGTGCTCATTGAGGAGGCCGGTCAGTTGGTCTTGCGTCGTCAATTGCATCGCAGCCAACTCATTCTCAACCAGATCGACGATATCTTTCATACAGCGCAAATCGTCATCGTCAAATCCTCTTGGCTCATCATCAGCAATGCTCAAAGTACCAAGTAATGAGCCACTCACATGCCGAATAGGGTAGCCTGCGTAAAAGCGGATTTTTGGGTCCCCAAGCACCAGTGGATTATCTGAAAATCGCGAGTCTGTATGGGTATCGTTAATCACCATGGGATCGTTATCCAGAATGGTGTGGGCACAGAATGCGATGTCCCGAGGGTATTCTCTTGCAAGGCCAATACCCGATTTTACCCACTGGCGATTGGTGTCAATAAAGCTGATGGCGGCAATTTTTGTACCGAACATCTGTTTGGCGAGTCGGGTGAGTCTGTCAAAGCGCTCTTCATTACCGGTATCAAGAATATTGAGGTGATGCAGCACCTGCAGGCGGTACGTTTCATCGACTGGCAATTCTGGCTTTTTCATAGTGAACCCGATGTTTGAGTGTTTTCATTAATATAGCAGTAGTTTGTTGATGGCAGAGGGAAGGCTTGGTTCAAAGAAGTGGGGGCGCCGAAGCGCCCCTGCTAGGGTGAACAGACCCTAGTGTTATGCGCGCGCCAGTTCCAAGTCGACTTGTTCGCCGTTCTCTTTTTCCTGACGCTGTTGAGGTTGGGATTGCCCTGTAAAGGTTCCCACCAGCTTATCCAGCTCGTTGGCGAGTTGTTCAATCGCCGACGCTGAGACGTTTGATTTCTTCGCAGCATTGGCGGTGTGTTCTGCCAGCTCAACAATGGCGATGATGTTTCTGTCTACGCTTTCCGTGACCACAGTTTGTTCTTCGGAAGCCGTGGCGATTTGTAGGTTCTGACCAGCAATATCCTCGATTTGCGAAACCATGGCAGCCATGACTGATGCACCCTCACGTGCTTGTTCAACGCTGATTGATGCCATTTCACTGCTCTCATTCATCAAATCCACGCTATGACGAATGCCGCCCTGGAGTTGCTCAATGATTTTGGTGATTTCGTCCGTGGATTGATGGGTTTTCATCGCCAGCTCACGAACTTGGTCAGCGACGACAGCAAAGCCTCGACCCTGATCGCCGGCGCGTGCCGCTTCGATAGCAGCGTTCAATGCCAGAAGATTGGTTTGTTCCGTGATAGAGCGGATAACATCAATCACAGATCCAATTTCTTCGCTGTCGGCATTAAGCCTTTGCATGTTGTCACTGGCACTTCGCATACTCTCTGAAAGCTGATTGGCTTTGGCAGAGGTTTCGCTGTTCACCGCCCGTCCTGTTTGTGCTGAATCCTGAAGTTCTTTTGCTACGTTTGCCGCTGTCGATACGCTTTCCGCAATCTCTCGGCTGGTAGCCGTCATTTCTGTCATGGCTGTCGACACTGAATCCGATTCTGAACGTTGCTTTTCTGCATTGATGGCGGTATCACTCGCCATGGTCAGGCTGCGTCTTGCGTTGCTTGAAAGTTCTGAAGAGATACCTGCAATCTTCTCCATCGTGTGCTGGAGATTACCGATAAATTGATTGAAGTAAGATGCCATTTCAGACAACTCATCTTTACCACTAAGGTTCATTCGAACCCGCAGCGAGCTTTCGCCTTCGGCGATCTTTTTCATCAAGGCATTCGCAACGGAAACTTTGTGCGTGACCAAACGGGTAATCAGCCCAAGTGTCAGACAGACAACAATCGCCAACGCGCCGCCGATCAGCGTCAGTCGCTTGGTAACACTTTTCTCACGGATATCGATGGCTGTAACCAAGTCTTCACTGAGCGCTTTCATTTGTCTCTCAGCTTCTTGAACCGAGGCACGCAAACTTCCATGCAAACCACTCTGTGGTGTTAAGCCTACGTCTTCCATGCCAGCTGCCAATGCATTGAAGGTTTTGTGATATTCGCGCAGTGCGGTTTCCATAATAAGACGGTTACTGGCGGGCATATCACTCGTCGCGATGGCAGGAGATAGTTCATCCATCAGGGCGTTGAATTTATCGACATACTGGGTATCAGAGCGCAGTAGAAAGTCTTTTTCATGACGTCGTAGCATCAGAAGCTTGTTGTACAGCATGTCATTCTCGACTTTCTGTATCTCCCTTTCCACGCGATGTGAGGCCTCACGAGCCGTCCCTTTCAACCCAGAGTCGAAAGAGGCACCAATCTCCATACGCTGGTCAACCAAGGCTTCAAAGTCTCTGTGGTATTTCTCCAGTTTGTACAGCATGGCATCAATGGCTTCATGGCCTTCCATATCGAGAGCGTTGAGTTTCGCTTTCGCAGTGAGCAACTTCTGGGTCAACGCGCCGTATTCGTTTTCAAACCTGTCTTTATACTTGGCTTCTTTGCGGGCCATGAAGTCTTTCTCATGGCGTCGAAGCATTAATACGGAGGTTTGGCTTTTCAGAATTTCTACGGATGCGCCATCCAATGTCTCCAGCTCACTGAATGATCGCTGGAAGGAAATGGCGAATACGGCAACAGAAAAGAGTATGAGTAAAACGACACTCGAGAGTTGTGCTTTGATAGTTTGTGGTAGTGCCAATCGCATGATTTCTCCTGTCTTTTTTCTCGCGCCAGCTCGATATGGGTGAAATGGCCTATACAAGATGTCTTAAATATAGGACAGCCCTGGCTAACCTCACGGAAAATGTTGCAAAAATATTACACATCACATTTTCGCTGCGATTCTATTCACGACTATCGGGTGGTGAATGAGGAAAAATTCGGGGTGAGATGAAGTTTCGTGTATGACGTATGTGCCTTAAATATCGAAATTTTTGTTGGAGTTTTTCGAATCTGTCATCTGGCTTAATGTGGGATGCAGTTCTATCTTTAGGTTGAGTGACGTGTGAAAAGAAATGACGGAGAGGTCATCATGAAAAAAACAATGATTGCGTTAAGTCTGTTTGCTGTTTCATCTGCTGCGAGCGCAGGGATGATGAACGATGATGTCAGTATGAGAGTGGTCGCTGCGGGACAAGGTGCATGGGTGAAAGTGCTGCAAAACGGCGAACCGGTTGAAGGGGCGACGGTGACATTGAAAGGCGCTTTGGGAGAGTATGTAACGCCTGAAAATGGCCTCGTCTTTGTTATTTCTGATGAGCCATATAGCCGCAGCGTTGTCTTTACCGCCAAACTTTCAAACGGCGAAGAAGTGCAGAAGCGTGTGTTGCTCCCACGTGATCACGATTAATAATACGGGTCAGACAGAAAACAAAAATCCTGCTTAATAGCAGGATTTTTTATGCCTTTAAGGCGGGGTTACGTATTAATAAAATTCTTTATTGGCAACGAAGCATTGTTCATAACCATCATTCCAGCCGTTGGCATAGCGTGGCTCTTTGAACATACGCTCTGGGTCCTGGCGGTAGCCGTCTTTGTTGGTTCGTGCCGCTGTAACTTTGCTGTGGCACCCGTCGTCATAGCCTTCCATGTATGGCGTGCTAAAGCCGAGATCAGCAAGCTGTTCATGACGTGATGCTGAGCAGCCAATCAAACTGCTTGCTACGACGATGAGCAATGTGGCCTTGAAAGCCATAATGATGTTCTTATGAGTTTGCATGTCATACTTCCTCTTACTGACATGAGGTACCTAGGGGCTGTTGACCTTTGGTGATGATTTTTGCACCAGCCCCTAGGCAGATTACCTTCGCGTGGCATTCTCAAACTGTCTCATAAGTAACTATCTGCACATGAGCTGGTAAAAAGGTCAGTGAAGTCTTGTTTTTAATACCGAAAACTGGACGCAAAGAAGGTCGAGGTTGGAGCAAAAAGCGGATAGAAGCGGTCTATACCGGGTGATAGTCGAATCCCGCTATCGTGTAACAAGGAGTATTTCTACCATGGTGAAAAAGCCGTTACTCAATGCCTTTCTTATTCTAATGTTTGTGACTTCCCCAGGCTTTGCAACGGCAGAGAAAAATGAAGTTGGTGCGTCAAACATCGCTGACGCTTCGATAAAAGTGTCGGGTAGTCCCGGCGCTGAAAGTCGAGTGGTGTTTATTCACGGTTCACCGGGAAGCAAAGAAGCGTATGACGACTACTTGTCACACCCCGCGTTACAGCATCTGGAACTTGTTTCGGTTGATCGCCCCGGTTTTGGTGAGTCTGGTCGTCCAGTAGAGACTTCCATTCAGAGACAAGCGGAAGCGCTGAGGGGGTTGCTAGAGGATGGCAAAGAAAACTGGGTAGTGGGTCATTCGTTAGGCGGGCCTATAGCGTTGCAATTGGCCTTGTTATCACCAGACAGTGTGAATGGCTTGTTGTTGATCGCATCGGCGTTTGATCCGCAATTGGAATCTCCTAAATGGTATAACCATTTAACAAACACTTTGTTGGCGACCTGGATACTGCCGGACGATTTGCTCAAGTCGAACCGTGAAATGATGGTGTTGGACAAAGAACTGGAAAAGTTAGCAGCGCAAGACTGGTCGTCACTGAGTATGCCTGTTGTTTTGGTGCATGGGGAAGAAGATGATTTGGCAGATCCTGGCAATTCGCTATTTGCAAAGACAAAGCTGCCAGAGGCTGAATTAAAAATGATGCCAGATGAAGGACACTTCATTTTGTGGGAAAATGTGCCGCTGTTGGTGGACCAGATAAACAGCCTGGTCAGTAAATAAATGTAAAGGCCCCTTGATATTTCACCCCTTAAGCCGCATGTTAGGGAGGAGTGATACGAAGCCAACACGATTTTAATCCACGGGAAATTACTATGAGACAAATCCTGACCGGTGTGGTTACCCTTATTCTTGGCTTCTTTACTTTGGTATTTGCAGCAGTATTTGGCCTCCTGATCTCAGTGAGCGCATTAATTGCAAAACCATTCGTCATGAAGAAACTGCGAAAAGCGCAAGAGCAACAAGCTGCTCAGTTTGAGCAAGCATATAGCGAAACACGTGAAACGCCATTCGGCCCTAAACAACGCCACCAAGGGCAGACGATTGACGGTGATTACCAAGACATCACCAATAACCGATAAAAGCCAATGAACACTAAAACGCCGCCCAATGGGCGGCGTTTTTTTGATGTCTAGTTAGGGTCAACAGCCCCTATGGCGATGGATTGACGGAAAACGGAAAGTACTCCCATTCATATTCATCGTAGAGTCTTTTTATCTCGCCCTTGTTCAGTAACTCCTCAAAACGCTCATCATATATCCGGCGTAATTCCTGACCTTTCTCTGTGTCGGCAAAGCCAGGATAGAGTTTGAGATCCATAATGTTAGCCATTTCAAACTCGTCACGTTTCAAATAGCCCAACGCAAACTCTTCTTCGAGTTCAGCTCGTGCATCTAGCAAGACATCGAGTCGGTCAGAATAAACCATGGAAAGACCTTGTCTGCGTGATTTCACTTCATGAATATTGAACTTGGTCTCTATGTAATCGTTGTAGTCGTAGCCTTTTACCCAGCCTACAGTGCGGCCTTTTAATGTCGTTTCTCCCTCCCAAGCGGGTATCACAGATGCTTTGTAGACCGCAGAGACCTGTTCAGCATCAAAGTGCCAATAGGGATAAAGAATCTTTTCCTGCTCATCAATGTAAGAGCCCAAAAAGGCGTCCATTTTTTTAGTTTGGACAAGATAGACACTTCGGGAGTAGGTGGTGGTAATGGTTTTAATGCGATAACCAAGCGGTTCAAAAACGCGGCGCATAATTTCGAAATAGAGGCCGCTTCCATCTTTCTCTGTCGCATCTTCCCAAGCCTCGCTGACCAGTATGATTTCTTTCTTGCTGTGCTTCTCGGCGAGCGTTGGCAACGAGAAACACGCTGAGAGAATGAAGGCAAAAAGGCAAACCACTTTCTTGGCGGATAAACCGATCATCACAGGCTCCTAAAAACAAAGTATCGAGAATGAGACACCCCTTTAAGCTTAACCAAGATGATGATTTTCGCGAGAAATGACGACGTAATTAGTGAGCAACCATTGCGGGTATTACGTTCGCCAACGAGGTCAGCCGGCCCTCATTACTGGTGGACATTATTGGCGGAGTGAAATGGTGACGCTGACAATAGCGTGGTCAGTGCTGTAAGTATCCTGGTCGAACTTGGGATTCACCAGGTGGGTGTCTTCGCAATGAAAGTCACCGACTTCTGCGATGCTTGCGGGATCACCACTGTTGAATTCACTGGAAAGCAAAATGTAATCGAGCACCGATCCTTTGGCGTGGAAGTAATGGGTTGGAGGGCGCTCTAAGCCTGTCTCTCCGGTACTTTTTACGTACAAGTCCCAGCTGTCGTGAAGTTGGTAGTGTGAGAGAGGCATGTCGGCCATGTCATCCGTGATTGAACGCAAACCGGAAACGTGGAAAGCGCGTAGCACTTCAGAACGGAGGTCATCGTTGAAATCCCCCATGACAATGGCGGGATTGTTGGTGTGAGAGCGGCGTTCGATAATGCTGTTCATCAAGTGACAGGCTTCAGAACCACGCTGTACGGCTGATGCCCACGAGCCTGTCATTTCCGCCTGCATGGATTGTGCGAGCTTTTTCGATTCACCTTCATCCGTCGTATCCTCCATGATTGGGCGTTTAGATTTCAGGTGAACAACGTAAATATCCGTCTGACCCAGAGATGGCAGCTCCAAGGTCGCAAACAGAGGTAAACGGCTGTATTCGAAATCCTGCTGGATGCCCATACGTTGAGATACTTCTGGGTCTGCTTGAAGGGGAAGGGCACTCAGGATCGGGTAACGGGAAGCCAGACACACAACGGGGCTTTTGTAGATGTAATCTTCAAGCGGTTCTGGCTCATCCACCACTGAAAAGAAGCGATAGCCAAGTGGCTCTAGCAGCGCTTTGAGCGCAGACGCACTGAATACTTCCTGAAACGCAATGATGTCAGGTTGGTAACTGCCGATATAACGATTCAGCCAAGCACGTTTTTGACGCCATTGCTCTTCGCTGTAAATATTGCTGAATTCGTAAAATGCACCCGGCGGCTCGATAAAGTTGAACAGGTTTATCGTCGCTAGCTTTAGGCCGAAGGCGCTGTGTGCGTATGAGCTTTTGCTATTGGTTGCGAACACGATACCGTCTCAGGAATGATAAATATTCCTCTAGTATAGCGAAGTCTGCTGCGGGGCAGTGGTTGATATGTTGAATAGTAGACACGGGCTGGAATAAAAAAAGCGCCTCATACTGAAGCGCTTTTCAAGCTTTAAAAAGAAGGAGTTAGGCGGAAGCCGCTTCAGGCTTTTTTGCTTCCGCGTCGCGATCCTCCGCGTTGCTTGCAGATTGATCGGAAAGTACTTCGACCAAACTCGCTCTCGATAGCTCGCCTTGAATTTCGCCATCCTGATCCAGTACTGGCAATGGAAGCTCATGTTCCAGAGTGTCCGGGATCACTGCTTCAATCAGTGCATCACTCTGGATGCCTGGTACCTCTTCAAGTACTGCATCATCAATGGCATCACCATGACGGGCTGAATCGACAGATTCCAGCTTATCAATGCTCAGTGCACCTTGATAACCATCATCATTCACGTAATAACCATGTTCCGCTTTCGCTTTACGCATTTCTGCCAGCGCTTCACCGATGGTTTCTGAACTGATGCGAAGGCTTTGCGGTTTCATCACTGTATCTACCGTCAATGCACGTGCACGGTTGACGTCTTTAACGAATGCTTCCACGTAGTCGTCAGCTGGGTTGAGTAGGATATCGACCGGACGTCCTTGTTGAACAAGTTTACCATCACGCAGGATGGCAATGCGGTCGCCCAAGCGTAGTGCTTCATCCAAATCATGGGTGATGAAGATGATGGTCTTGTGGAGCTTTTCCTGGAGGCCAATCAACTGGTCCTGCATTTCACTTCGAATCAGGGGATCCAGTGCCGAGAAGGCTTCATCCATCAGCAGGATTTCAGCATCGGTACACAATGCGCGGGCCAGACCCACACGTTGTTGCTGACCACCGGAAAGCTGCGACGGATACTGCTGCTCGTATCCACCCAGACCAACAGTATCCAGCCAATCAGTGGCTTTCTTTTCACGCTCGGATTTGTCGACACCTTGCACCTGCAAGCCGTAAGCGACGTTTTGCAAAACAGTGCGGTGAGGCATCAAACCAAAGCGCTGGAAAACCATGGACATTTTATGGCGGCGGAAATTCTGAAGGCCTTTTTCATCAAGCTTCATCACGTCTTCGCCTTCAACGATGATTTGGCCTTCAGTTGGTTCAATCAAACGGTTGAAGTGTCGGATCATGGTGGACTTACCTGAGCCGGAAAGACCCATAATCACGAAGATTTCGCCGCGAGCAATGTCCAGATTGATGTCCTGAAGGCCCACCGTATGGCCGGTTTCTGCCAGAATATCATCTTTGGATTTACCGGCTTTTACGTCCGGCAACACCTTTTGAGGAGTGTTACCAAAAATCTTGTAGAGACCTTTAATCTGGATCAGCGGTGTGCTGTTTTCAGTGTTACTCATTGTGGCCTCCGCTCAGGTGCTGCTGTGAACGTTTTGCGTAGCTTTGAGATACGCGGTCGAAGATGATTGCCAGTGCGACAATCGCGAGGCCGTTGATGAGACCCAAGGTGAAGTATTGGTTAGTGATTGACTTCAGTACAGGTTGGCCTAGGCCTTTCACACCGATCATTGAAGCGATAACCACCATTGCCAGTGCCATCATGATGGTCTGGTTGATACCCGCCATAATGGTCGGCATCGCCAGTGGCAACTGAACACCAAACAGGCGCTGCATTGGGCTTGCACCGTATGCTGTGGCAGCCTCAAGCACCTCTTTGTCGACCAATCGAATACCGAGGTTGGTCAGGCGTATAACCGGTGGAATAGCGTAGATGACTACCGCAATCACGCCAGGGATTTTACCGATGCCCAGTAACATGACGACGGGGATCAGATAAACGAAAGCCGGCATGGTCTGCATCACATCGAGTAGCGGTGTAACCATTGACTGCACGCGATTGGAACGCGCCATGGCAATACCAATAGGAATGCCAAGGAAGATGGCGAGCATGGTACACACCAATATGATGCTCATGGTGCGCATGGTGTTTTCCCACATACCGAAGTACCCGATAGCGAGGAAAGAAAAAATAACGGCTACAGAGAGTTTCCATGAACGGCTGGCCATGTATGAAACACCCGCGAGAATGGCGATCATCAGCCACCAAGGGGTGCCGAGAAGAAGCTTTTCAAACCAGATGAGAAATTGGAGCAGCGGGTCGAAGAAAGATTCGATGGTTTCACCGTAGTTTCGCGAAAACTCGCGATAGGCGCCATCAAGTGTTTTACGAATCGTCAGAAGATCGGAGCGTGACATCTCCGGAAATTCTGTCAGCCAAGAATTGTCTGCCATAACAGTACAGCGTCCTCTGCGTCTTTAGAATATTAGAAACTATATACCCACCGTCAGTGGGTAAATGCGGACGTACGTAGAGAGCCAAAAGATACGTCGCATTTATAGATTAGGTTGTCGCAAAAAATTGCGGGCTGAAAAGCCAGCCCGCAAAGCGTTTATAGCGATTACAGTGACGATTTGATTTTCTTCGCCACTTCAGGTGTTACCCATGCGCCCCAAATGTCTTCGTGGTTTTCCAGGAAGTGCATGGCAGCGATTTCACCGTCAGCCTGATTGTCTTCCATCCAAGCAAGCAGGCTATTCAACTGAGCATTCGTGAATGAGCGGTTAGACAGGTAGCTGACTGCTTCAGGAGAGTTCTGTGCGAAGCTCTCGGTGATCACAGTATCCACTGCTGATGGCGGGTACATGGTCACTTTCGGCTCCAGACAGTCTGCATTCGTGGTACAGGTTTTGAAGTGCTCTTCATCGATGCCTGAACCGAAGTCAACTTTCACCATTTCATACTTACCAAGAACCGCTGTTGGCGCCCAGTAGTAACCAAACCAACCTTCACCACGCTCGTACGCTTTTGCGATTGAGCCAGACAGACCTGCACCTGAACCTGGATCGATCAGTTCGAAGCCCTTGTCACCCAAGCCCATGGCATTGAACAGGTGGCCTGAGGAAATCTGACAGTTCCAGCCTGCAGGACAACCGAAAAAGGCTGACTTTGATGGATCTTCAGGGTGTTTGAACAGTTCGCGGTTTGCGATAACACCTTCAATGGTGGCCAGACTCGGATCTTTTTCTACCAGATACTTAGGTATCCAAAAACCTTCTTCACCACCGTCAGACAATACGGCACCCGCAAAGCGGAGTCGGCCTTCCTCAACACCACGGTCCAACGCGGCTTTCAGGGAGTTACTCCAAAATTCAGGTGCGATATCCGGTTCGCCTTTTTCAATCATTGATGTACCGGTAGGCATGGTGTCGCCTGGAACCAGTTCCGCATCACAGTCATAACCTTCAGCGAGGATAATGCGGTCAACATTGGCGATGAGGCTTGCGGAGTTCCAGTTCATATCTGCGATGGTGACTTTGCCGCACTCTGCCGCAAAGCCGCTCATTGGCATAACTGAAAGCAGCAGGCAGGACGAGGCTAGAAGTTTTTTCATGGAAGTTCCCTCTCATTTTAAATGACATGATAAATGAATATAGCTCTAATCATTTATCAGAGTGATATTGCACTACGTTATTGACCCTTTCTTGGTTTAAATAACTGAAAAATATGCGCGCAATAAAAGTAATCATAACAAGTTCGTATCAAAAATTCTTTAGTGCTGTTACTTGCTTTGTGCCAATTTATTCGAGCTGTAAGTAATTTTTGGGCGAGACGCCGAAAGTTAAGGTGACATAACTTAATGATTTGAGAGGCGAAATGTCAGGCCAAGAAGAGGCTGGTGTATGAAATGTAAGAATCAGTGTTCAAATCGAAGATTTGTATGATCGTTAGCCGATTTTTGACGAAAATCGTGAAATTTATCTACCTAATCTCGGTTCATAGGGGGTGATGATTGCCAAAGAATGGGAGCTCCCTATGCAACAATCAGTTTTGGTTCTGGAAGATGATGCTGATATCGCAGGCCTTATTGCCCTGCACCTCAAAGTGATGGGCTTTGAAGTCATCAAAGGCTCTTCATTAGAGGAAGGATATCGTGCGTTGGCTAACGAAAACATCGCCGCTGTTGTTTTGGATAGAGGTCTGGATGATGGAGACGGTAAAACGTTCTGTGAATTTCTCCGCCAGCAAGAAAACGGTATTCCCGTATTGATGTTAACCGCGTTAGATTCTGAATCTGACATGGTGGAAGGCTTTGAAGCTGGTGCAGATGATTATCTCGCCAAGCCTTTCAGTGTGATTGAGTTTCAGGCAAGGGTAAGGGCACTGATGCGCCGCGTTTCCCTTCATAGTCAGTGGCAGGCTGGATCAGTAAAAGAATTGAAGTCTGACAGTTGTGAGATGAGCAGCGAGCATTCGACTGCGCTACTTTTTCAGCATTTGGAAATCTGCCCTGAAACCCATAGCGTCAAGTTAGAAGGCCGTGAAATCGACCTGACACCGACAGAATTCTCTTTGCTATGTTGCCTGGCAAAGCGCCCTGATCGTGTCTTTAGTAAAGATGAATTGCTTAGTCGGGTATGGAATACCGATTACGACGGATATCGTCACACCGTGTGTTGTGCTATCAACAGGCTGCGCAGCAAATTGGAAAGTAACCCTGCAGCACCTAAATACATCCACACGGTATGGGGAGTTGGCTACAAGTTCCGCGAAGCCTCCGATCCGTCCATACTTCAACGGGCGACCATTTAACCAATAAGGGACGGGAGGTAAATATTGGCGTTTAAAAACCGTCTGCTGTTATTCACCTTGATTTGGTTCTTGTGCAGCGCAGCACTTTTAACACTGCTAAGTGTGTCTGTGTGGCAGCAAAATGAACAGCGCTCGCGGCAACTGCTGCATCAAGATCTTGCAATGCACATGCGGGACGATAACCCCTTGATGGTCGGTGATGACTATAGTCCGGAAGCACTGTCCTCTATCTTTCATACTTTGATGTTGCTGGGCCCAGACTTTGAAATCTACTTTCTTGACCCTCAAGGCAATATCACTACCTCTGGTCCTCCTAAAGAAGATGTCATCCGTTTGCAGGTAGATGTTGAGCCTATTAAACAGTTTCTTCGCGGAGAGCCGTTCCCTGTTTTAGGAGAAGATCCCTTATCCCAACAAGGTGAGAAGGTGTTCTCTGCGGCACAAATTGATGCTGATGGACAGGTGGCGGGTTACCTCTATGTTCTTATTGGCAGTCAGGGATACAACGCCTTTGCCGATACCGAAAGTTTGCTTCAGTATGCACCGGTTGTAGCCGCTGCGCTGGTCGCGATTTTGCTTTTTGCTTTGGTGGTTTATCGCATGGTTCATCGCGGAATCATCACGCCGGGAAGGCTGATGGTGAAGCAGATAGAAGAATCAGCGAAAACCGAATTTCGGGTTTCTCCCCCACTGTATTTACGCTCACCGGAACTTCAGGAGCTGGCGAATCAATACCGCAGAATGATGGCGGTTATCCAACAACAATTTATTCAGCTTAGGGTGCAAGAAGCACAACGACGCGAGCATTTGGTGCAATTGAGCCATGACCTGAAAACGCCCTTGGCGAATATTCTCGGGTATCTCGAAACCTGGCGAATCCAGCATGATGAAGGACGGGGCATGATCGACACGGCTTACCACAATGCCCAACGCCTACAGGGACATTTAAAAAGTCAGCTTGAAGCTGCGAGATCACCATCCGCAAAGATTGTGCTCTCTTATCGAGAGATTGATGTGCGCGAGCTATTTGAGGATGTTCGCCACCGTTTCGAACTTCAATTGAAAAAGAAACAGGTCGATTTAGTGATAACGGTTTCCGAACCCTTAAATGTGTTCGCAGATGAAGTGCTGATAAACCGCGTGTTCGACAACTTAATGGAAAATGCCATTCGACATAGCCCCGCACGCGCTTCCATTCTGATGGACGCCACCAAGGCCAAGGGAGCGAACGTTAGCTTTTGCATTGAAAACGCCATTGATGAAACCAGTGACACTGGCTCATTGGGTATGGGAAGCAAGATTGTGGATGCCATTCTCAGTCTGCACCAAAGTCAGCTCCAAGTGTCACCACCACAAGTCACCGAAATGCCGCATTACCGCGTTTGCTTTGTATTGTCCTCCGTGATGGCGAAACCGAGCGCCCAGATCAGAGCGGTGCCAACGGCAATGGACTTTGAAGAGGATTCCCCACCCTTAAAAACGGATTATCCGACAGTCAACGCGGAAACCTCTGACGAGGAGGAAGGTACACAAGGTGAAGACATGCATCTCTCTGCTAAAGAAAGAAACGGGCACCCGGTGACATTACCTTCATTCAGCGCGGTTTCTAAAGATGACGACGAAGGGACGCCTTCAGGAAACAATAAGGCCGAGTAATCGGCCTTATTGTTTTATCGGTGATTCAACCGATGAATGAAGGTAACTTGCCTGCCATGGCGAGGAAGTGGAACAGTGCGGTGAGGACACCGAAGAGGATCACAGCGCCAATCATGGCATTGCCACCGGGCGCCATAAACCCTTGGTTTCCGCCTGACAAGGTGCGGGATTTCATTGCCAGCAGGGCAGGTATGATACAGGCCCAAACCGTTGCGGCAGCGCCTGCATAACCAATTGCCACAATAAATCCAAACGGGAACAACAGTGACATCACCAGCGGTGGCAGAAAAGTTACTAACCAGCATTTGGTGCGGCCAGCTTTGGTATCGTCAAACTTGAAGAAGTCGGCCAAGAAGTCGAAAACACCTAAACCCACACCGATAAAAGAAGACAAAATCGCGGCCATTGAAAAGGCATTAATCGCCTTTGAAATGCTCTCGGACGCGATTACTCCATCAAGCTGTTTCAGAAGCACGTCGACATTGCCGCCTTGCTCGATGACCGGGCCAAACTCATGGCGTGGCAGGTTGCCGAAGATACTGATGAGCCAAAAACAATAAAGCGCCAGCGCGATAATGGTGCCACCCAGAATGGCGTATTTCGCCTTTCTCTCCTCGCCATAGTAAGCGCGCATTGACGAGACCGAATGATGATAGCCAAAGGAGGTCAGGGCGACTGGCAGCATCGCCATCGCATAAGGGGCATATTGGCGCTCTGGGTTGGCGACATCGAGCAGCACTGCGACATCCACATTGATTGCCATGCCTGATACGCCGAAGACGAAGCTCAATACCATAAAGGCAATAAGAACGACAGAAATTCGGTCGACTGCCCGGGTGGAATGCCAGACGAACAGAGAAAACACGGCAACGAACAGAATGGATGTGAGCTGGCTGCTCATTCCTGTTAATTCTTGCAGAATTAACCCAGAAGAAGTGATATAGGCATAAAGTAAAATGCCACCCACAAAATAAACTGTTAGATTGTTAAAGAAATTAACCTTATTGCCTAGAAGATCTTTGGTGACGGAATTAAAAGACACTTTTAAATCGTAGTGTTTAAATGACTCAAGAAGCATCCAGCCTGAAATAGTCATCACGATCATAGTCACTGAAATAGCGAGGATTGACCAAACTGTCCATGCGCCTGCTCCCGAACTGGGTAGCCCCAACATTCCTGCGCCAACACAAACACTGGCGATAATGCAGGAGCCACCGACTAACGATGGGCTCTTTTCCATTGTTTATTTCTCTCACGTTATTGGATTTAGCGATTTATAATTTTTCTAATATAAAAAAGAGCGCAATTTTCATTGTGCTCTAATAAGTTTCTACACTGTGGTTTCCAGCTCAGCAGCGTTGTGCTTTTTTACTTCCGCTGGCTCCACTTCTTTGAGTCTTGCCGTAAAGTGACGGAGGACGGAAGGCTCATACGTAAAGTCGAGTCCTTTCACATTGTGCGCATTTTTCTTCACTTCACCGAACGCTTCAATGATGAAGTCCATGTGTGATTGGGTGTAAGTCGCACGCGGGATGGTCAGACGAAGCAACTCAGCCGGACATGGGTGTTGTTTGCCAGTGGCAGGGTCGCGACCCAAAAGCAGTGAACCGATTTCCACTGCCCGGATGCCGGCAACTTTGTAAAGCTCACACGCCAACGCATGTGCCGGGAATTGGTCAGAAGGAATGTGTGGCAGCAACTTGCCGGCATCTACAAACGCCGCGTGGCCGCCGGCCTGTTGGCAAACAATGCCAATCGCTTCTAGGCCATCAACCAGATATTGAACCTGCTTGATGCGGTATTCCAGCCATTCCTGACGCATACCGTCATAAAGGCCCACAGCCAAGCGCTCCATGGCCCCACCTTCCAGACCGCCATAAGTTGGGAAGCCTTCCTGCACCACGCAAAGGGTGCGGCATTCCTGATAAACGTCCATGAAAGCGTCGTCTTTGAAGCACAGTAGTCCACCCATTTGAACCATGGCATCTTTCTTCGCTGACATCGCCAGGCCATCCGCATACTTGTAAGCTTCGCGGGTGATTTCAGCGATCGTCCAATCTTTGAATCCGGGTTCGCGCTGCTGGACGAAATAGGCGTTTTCCGCAAAGCGCGCAGAGTCCATAATCACCGGAATGTCGTAGCGTTTGGCAATCTCGTACACCGCTTTCAGGTTAGCAATAGAAACCGGCTGACCGCCCGCGGAGTTACAGGTAATGGTGCTCACAATGTATGGCACGTTGGCTGCGCCAGCGTCGAGGATAGCTGCTTCCAGCTTTTGCAGATCAAAGTTGCCTTTAAAGTCAGCAGTAACAGAGGTATCAAACGCATCTTTGGTATAAATGTTTTTGGCAACGCAGCAGTTTACCTGGGTATGGCCTTGTGTGGTGTCGAAGAAGTAGTTCGACAGCGCCACCATTTTGCTGCGATCCAACCCTTTCTCTAGCTCGCGCTTTTTGATCAACACAGGAATGTAGATTTGCTCTGCACCACGCCCTTGGTGAGTTGGAATGGTGAGGTCATAGCCGAAGATGTCTTTTACCGCGTTAGACAGCGCATAGTAGCTACGACTGCCGCTGTAGGCTTCATCACCGCGCAGCATGGCTGCCTGCATTTCCTGAGTAATAGCGCCTGTACCACTGTCTGTCAGCAGGTCGATAAACACGTCTTCACTGTCCAACAGGAAGGGGTTCATGCCCGCTTTTAAAATAGCTTCTTCGCGATACACGCGGGTGGTGCGTTTTACTGGCTCAATCACACGGATACGGAATGGTTCTGGGAGGTGTTTGAAGTTTTCCATTTTTTCTACCCTTTCTTTTTATCTGACGGAAAACTTGCCAATTGTTCATTTTATTTAGGCACTAGTCTTCCGTCAGGAAATTAATCTGATTTCGAATTTTTGCATTAGGTTTTAATTATCGAAGCAGTAAGCGTGACAATACGAAAACACAATTAAGTGAATCGGGTTATTGATACGACTTTTCGATAAGTGCGCGCAGGGACTGCGCAAAGGGAATGCTTATGCAGGGAAGAAAAAAGCGATTTTGTAGTCCTGGGTACACCAGCGATTTAATTTATTCACATTCATCATTTTGACCAACCTGAAACTCATTAATTCAAGCTAACGATAATACTATCGTTTAGAAAGTTATAACTGTCATCAATAAAAAAATCAAATTGAGAAGACGTCGACAAATCTTTTACCCAAACCGCCTTTGGGTAGGTTGAAGCAGAATTAAAACGCAGGTTCCCAGTAGCACGGCTGCCATGATGGACAGCAACCTCTTGCCGTCTTCGATGAAAGCACTTCCGGCGTTTTGGGTAATACCGTAATAAATCAGCACGACGAAGCCAGAATATAAAAGTTGAATGGTGTTGAAGCTGGCGCGCTTGGTGGCGGCATGGATTCCCATCAACAAGGCACAGATGATGGTCACACTGACGTGTCCGATAAGGTTGGTTTGAAGCAGATTCATTAAAAGCACAGGAAGGGCATAGAGAAAGCCAGCATACGTTGCCAATAGCCTGCGAACGCCGTAATTGTGGCCAGCGGAGGGATCGGGGTCTTTGATGATTAGTGCAACAGTAATGGTGACAATGGTGCTCTGAACCAAATCAAAGCTGATCGCATTCACCAGCACAATGAGTACCACGGCGGCTTTGAAAGCGATATGCCAGATTTCCGTATGAATGGGCTGGTGGGGAGCAGGAACAGGATCGGGGGCAATAGGGTCGCCGCCCGGCACCAGAAAATAGCCGAGGTAGGCAGTAAAACCCGCAATCAGTATGTTCTTCATTAAAGCCAGCGGGATCTGACTGACATCAAGGCCTTTCTGACGGGAAAACACGGCAATCATCGCGGTCGATACAATCAAGAGCGTTGCCAGTAAATCCTGCGGGTTTTCACGTGCGCGCTGCATGCACCAGTAAAATACTACAAACAGTACACAGTAATAGACCAAGGGCTGGTCTATCAGAAGGTTACTCAAGGCCCCCTGAAACCAGGCGGTGGCAAACAAGATGGCTGCCATCAGAAACACCATGATAAGAGGCGGAGGCTTGGGTGATGTCGTCAGGAATACCGCACAAATCGCAGGTGCAAGAAGCGGAATGTCTGTGCCAAAAACATGCTGCCAGAACAGAAGCAGCACAGGAAAAACAGCAACACGGATGATTCCGTTACCACTGTTTCTAAACATGGCTTGATGAGGCATAACTAAGAGACATAGCTCAGGTAGCTCCAAAGCCAGGTCCAGGTATCCAGTAGCAACTCACCAATGGTTGACTGCCCAGGGTAGAAGCTGACTGTAGCGCGACCGCCGTAGCGAAGCTGGATATCTGCCGGCAAATCAAAGTAGCGGATATTGACGGGAAACCGCTGCGAATGCTGTATGCCAGTTGGTGAATCAAACAAACCACTGTTGCTATCGACTTGCAGGCTGCCATTACCGCTGCTTCCCCAGCCAACGGAAGTGACTTCTCCATGGAAAATCTCGCCGGGGTAAGCATCAAACACAATCTTAACCACGGTACCTTTCTTCACGTAAGCCAAAGAGTTCTCCGTGACCATGGCAGTGAGCCAAAAATGACGATTATTGATAAACGTCAGGAGCGGTTTACCTGTCGCCGCGAAATCTCCCGCAGACAGGTTCATGTTGGTGATCACCCCTGCAGCGGGCGCTCGGATATCTGTGTAGGAAAGGTTGAGCAGTGCTTGGTCTAAATTGTTCAAGGCGGTTTTTACTTGTGGGTTGCTTTCTCCTTTGGGGCCCAGTTCCTGTTGCGCTTTCGCTAGATCAGCCGTGGCCTGAGCCAGACTCGCTTTAGCGGCATCAAGAGACGCTAAACTGTCATCCAGCGTTGCCTGACTGACGACGCCACGTCTTGCCAGTGCCATGTTTCTCTCTGCATGTTGTTTGGCATTGCTGACTTTTACGCGGGCGGCAACTTCATTGGCTTTCGCAGCGTCAATGGCGGCAGAATCGGCATTCACGGATTGTGTGGATTGTTGAAGCGCCAATCTTGCTGCGTTGACGTTCAATTCGAAGGGTTGTTTGTCGATGGACATCAGAAGTTGGCCACGCTTAACCTCTGCATTATTGAGGATTGAAATGGCAGAGATTGGTCCTGAGATTTGCGGGCTTATGCGTATCAGTTGCCCATTAACGCGGCCATGATCTGTCATGGGCGTGACGCGATCTGCCCACAGCGTATAGAACCAAATAACCAGCGCAGCCCCGATCAGGTAGTAAGTGAAACGGCGGGCGCTACTGGCGGCTTTTGGCTCGTTAGCGGCAGCGGGTGTGTTTTTCGCCTCCTGCGGCGGATTGCTTTCATTCATTGAAAACGCCTCGAATACAGATCAGAAAGGGCTGCTGAGGATACTCAACAGCCCCTAATAACAAAAAGTTGCATAGGAGAGTGTATCGAGCGGTGAAACAGGAAGTTGTCTAAAGTTAGATACTAGCCAGAAGTAGAATCACGCGATAAAAAAAGCGCTCAGGACAAGCGCTAAAAACAGAAACGAGATGTCAGTTTCCAATGAATTGCGGTTGTCGTTTTTCGATGAAAGCTTGCATGCCTTCTTTTTGATCTTCCGTAGCAAACAGCCCATGAAACGCGCGGCGCTCCATTCGAACCCCATCTTCCACAGACAGTTTTTCTGCGTTTAGCACGCACTCCTTTGCCAGTAGAACCGCGGGCTTGCTATATCGTGCGATGGTTTTAGCGGCTTCGAGCGTTTCTTGCATTAATTGTCCATCTGGCACTACACGGGAAACCAATCCTGCGCGCTCTGCTTCAACGGCATCCATCATTCTGCCCGTCAGGATCATGTCCATGGCTTTGGATTTTCCGACCAGCTTAGTGAGGCGCTGGGAACCGCCCATGCCGGGAATGACACCGATGGTCAATTCAGGCTGACCAAAACGTGCAGATTCTGTGGCGAATATGGTGTCGCACATCATGGCGAGTTCACAGCCTCCTCCCAGCGCATACCCGGACACGGCAGCAATGATTGGCGTGCGGATACGGGTAAACGCCTCCCAGCCTCCGAAGTAATCATTTGCTGTCATTTCCTGATAGCTCATCTCTGCCATTTCACTGATGTCGGCGCCGGCAGCAAAGACCTGTTCAGAGCCCGTCACCACGAAACATCCGACATTCGGGTCTGCGTCATAGCTTGTTAATGTTTCCATCAGCTCTTCGAGAAGTGGCGTACAGAGTGCGTTGCGTTTCTCTGGACGGTGCAGTTGGATGATGACTACATTGCCATCGACTTCTGTTTTGATGTTCATCGTCAAAGCCTCTTATTAAGAATCCCAAATGGCGCCGTAAGCGGGAATGCCGCGGCTTTCCATGCCATACACCACTTGTCTGGTCAGTTTTTGGTTAGAGATACAAATCACGGCTTCCGCATCAAAAGCCTGATAGGCGGCATATGCGAGTTGTACCATGTCAGGTTTGCCAAGCTCATCGGTATCCCATATCAGAGCGTCAGGCTGTGCAGCGAGAATCTCATCGACGAGGGCGTCGCCGTAGGTTTTTCTCGGATTACGCGTTGACCACACCAACTGCATCGGAAGCTTTTGGGCTAACAGGTGAGGGAGACATGGCCCAATGCCACTGCCTGTTGCCACGTACACCACGCGCTTGAACAGCACTTCAATATTCGCCACACCCGCAGTCGGAATGCCTTTCACCCAAACGTGGGAAGGTTTGTCGTCAATTAGCTTCCCCGTCCAATCTCCGGCGCGTGACACGGTCAGACGATAGCCTGGTTCATCTGGTGAAGGGACATTAGCAAAGTGGTGCCATTCCATCAGAGGTGAACGGCTTATTGCCATGGAAGAGCCAGCAAATGGCGTGACTCCATAATTGAACTTCAACAGCGCAACATGGCTAGACGGCGTGGTGATCTCAACGGGCACCCTACGAAGGCGAAGCCAGGGCAGGAGAATGCTGAAGGTCATGATACTGAGCAACCAGACTGAAGGGGTTTGCTGGGCAAAGTCCCACAGTGGTTGCGCTGGATTCTGGTCGCTGGCAATCGACAACGTTTGCACCCAGAACAGGATAAGCACGGACCACCCCGCAAAGCGGTGAGAGGCTTCGAAGGCATTGTGATATTTCTTGCGAATGTTTGGCATTGCCATCGCAATCATCACCACTAACAAGCCAATGATTCCGAGCGTCGACCACAGGCTGAGATCTGACACTGGGCTGAGGGCGTGCATTTTTTGGTAGATGATGGCACCGGTAAACAGCGCAAACCAAAGGCTACCGTTGATAGCACAGCCAGAATGCAGACCACCGTGGTGATAGATCTTACCCAAATGCCATCGAATAGAAAGCGGCCAGGTCACAGGCGCGCGGGTGGCCAGCCAGAACAATAAGTTGATCGTATATTGCTGGCGAACCAACACCGCAACAAAGAAATTGCCGATCACCATGTTGCTCAGACTGGTAAGGTCGAGATGGTTTCGGTTAAACCAATTTCCTTCCGTTATCCCATAAGCCAGCCAACCAAAGTTCACCAGAGATATAACAATCACCAGACGAAAATAATGTTCCAGTGCAGGATATTTCCACACGCGTTGCAGTAACCCCTGCTTTGCCGGTAATTCGGTTTCTGAGTAGGGAGCCATCATGCATTACCTTCCTTGGTTGATTCCATGGCAGTGTCAAAAAGGGAGAGCAGTTGGCGTTTGTCGATTTTGCCCCGGTCTGTGAGGGGTAACTCATCACATGCAATTACGCGGATTGGAACGGAGTAATAGGGAAGATGAGTAGCCACATGGTCGATTGCAGTTTGCTCATCCACACTCGACGGCACCACGAAAGACGCCAAATGCCTGTCGTCCACTTTTAGGGTGACGGCCAGTCGGCATTCCTCCAGGTTTTCCAGATGGGAGGAGACCGAATCTAACTCGACACGGAAACCTCTGACTTTGACCTGATCGTCGGTGCGACCAAAGTGCTCCAGCTCTCCCTCTAGGTTCCAGCGCCCTAAATCGCGGGTGCGGAACATCACGTGTCCATCACCCAGGAAGGGGTCAGGGCGATAACGTGCCTGACTCAGTTCGACATTGGCGAGATAACCTTTGGTGACACATATGCCGCCCGCCCACATCTCGCCCACTTCACCAATGCTGCAGGGCTCGAGGTTATCGTTAAGCACATACACAGTATTGTTCGGTGTTGGTTTTCCAATGGTGAGTCGGTCACCGGGTTTGAACAGTTTTGCGGTGTTAATAATGGTTGTTTCGGTTGGGCCGCAGGAGTTGTAGAAATCGCATTTCGCCCCCCAGATTTCTGCCAGTGGCACTGGGCAAGGTTCGCCAGCTACCGCGACCGTTCTTACGTCGGGGCATGCCTCCGGGTCTATCTGTCCCAGAATCGAAGGGGTCGCAATAATTACGTCAGCGTTGCTGGCGGCTTGCTGAATGGAACTGTCGCGGATAAGGAGAGTAGCGCCATGACACAATGCAACATAGATTTCCCATGCTGACATATCAAAAGCAATGCTCAGGATCTGCCCGACCCGCATGCCCGGTTTCACGCCGAGGTTCCCCGGTGATGTCATGACGATGTTGGCGACATTTTTGTGGGTGACCTGCACGCCATTGGGTCTTCCGGTCGTGCCAGAGGTGAACAAGACAAAACAGACGTCATTGGGTTTGGTAATCCGCTTTCCACCCGCTTCCATAGACTTAAATTCAGGTGATTTGAGCAATGTATCCAGCTCTAAGCGGATAGTGCCGTCTGAATCGGGCAGGTCGTGCTTATGTTTGGAAAGGGTAAATACGACCCGGATGCGGGCGACATCAATGATATGGGAGAGTTGGGATTTCGGTGCGACACCGGCGTCTTGGGGCACATAATTGGCACCAATCTTCAAACAAGCCAGCATGCCTACCAGCATGGGAATTGAGCGTGAAAGAAAAATGCCGACTGAGTCGCCGGATTTCACTTTCAGCCGTTGCAATAAGGTGGCGAGCTTTTCGGCCTCGGCGTCCAGCTCACGATAGGAAATCGTTTGTCTGCCATCAATCGCGGCAATTGCAAAAGGCGTTTCCCTCGCATGGTGTTCGATTGCCATGCTCAAAGTGGGAAACGAAGGTTTAACTGAAGGACCTCGGCCAAAAGAGACAAACTGCAGACGCTCTTGCTGACTGAGCTTTGCAAGTGGTGATAGGTTGAAGAACTGTCCTGGCTCATTGGTATTGCCGCCAGGTGTAGGCGGACAAAATACCGAGTTAACAAGAACTGTCATGGATAAACACTCCCTAGAGCTTGCTTAGCTGAATACCTTCAGCGCTGATGTGTGTTGCTTTAGGAAACGTTAATGAACAAATCTCTCAAATTTCTCACAAAGAAATCACAATTCATTCTTCGTTCGAAATTTTTGATGAAGAAGGCAGGCATTGGTGTTGAAAGGAAAGACATTTTTTGTATTTATCATAATAAAAAGGCTGCCCATGGCAGCCTTAAAGGTATATTGAAACTACATCATATGTTTCGTTCAACTGAAGCTTCTGGCGCTTCTTGCTGATCGTCAATTTTCCACATGGTCCAACCCATCACACCAAACAGAATGGTCACGAGTGGGGAGATCCAGCAGAAGAAATTGAATGGCAAGTAGGCCAGCGTGGCAACGCCCAATGTGGCTGCCTGATAAGCACCACCAGAGTTCCAAGGAACAAGGTTAGCCGTGACGGTGGCCGAATCTTCCACCGCGCGGGAGAGGTTTTCCGGTGCAAGCCCACGTTCTTTGTAAGCTTCCGCATAACTTCGCGCACTCATCACGATCGCCATGTATTGGTCACACAGAATCAGGTTGGCGCCAATACCGGTGAGCACAGTAGAAACCACCAGTGAACCCGTGGATTTTGCAGCAGCGAGGATCTTGTCTGCAATCACGCGAAGTTGGTTAGTCCGCTCCATCACACCACCAAACATCATGGCAACGATGATCAGACTGATGGTGTACATCATGGAATCCAGGCCACCGCGTGACAGCAGTGAGTCCACATCGCCGATACCGGTTTCAGAGGTATATCCACCAAAGGCTACGCTGGCAATAGCGTTGTAATCAGCCCCTTGAAGACCAGCAGCACATATCGCACCAGCAATTACACCCAGCGCAATTCCTGGAATGGCGGGCATCTTCTTATAAGACACGAACAGCACAAGAAAGAGGGGAAGGAATAAAACGGGATTAATGAAGAAGGTACTGTCTAGTGTCGTCAGAATACTATTGATACGCTCAATGTCGCCGCCTGATGCGCTGTATTTGAGTCCCAACACCGCTTCGATAACCAGAGTGATCGAAATGCTCACACCCGTGGTGTACGACATGTGTTTGATGTGGGTGAACAGATCCGTGCCCGCCATGGCTGGCGCCAGGTTGGTGGTGTCAGACAGGGGAGACATTTTGTCGCCAAAGTACGCGCCAGAAAGTACCGCACCTGCAACCAGCGGAAGTGGGAAGCCAAGGCCGCCACCCACGCCCATCAGTGCCACACCGATAGTCCCTGTGGTACCCCAGCTTGTACCGGTTGCGAGTGAGGTGACCGCACAGATAATCACACATGCAGGCAGGAAGATTTCCGGTGCCAGAATTTGCAGGCCGTAGTAAATCAGTGTCGGTACGACACCAGCGAGTATCCAAACACCGATAAGGGCGCCAACAATCATCAATATGATCATTGCAGGCAGGGCGTTGTAGATACCGTTCACCATGCCGGATTGAATATCTTTCCATGAAAAGCCACAGCGAAGTGCAACGACACTGGCCACGACGACACCTAACAACATGGGAACCTGTGGGTCGAGTCCGTAAATGACGATGGAAACGCTGATGCCGACAACAAGGGAAAGAAGCGAGATGATCGCCTCCCAGAACATGGGCGCACGGGCACCCTCTGGAATATCAGTCTTCATGTTACCTCCAGATGTTTACATATATAGACTGAGGGTGCGGTGGGTTCTTATTGGAATTCACCGCAAGTATGAGGGTCAGTAGTGTTGCGTTACTTATCTGGGACGAGTGAGTAGCGGTTTCGGCGGGTGATCGTATCCGACTTCAGTGGGCATGGGTTTCGTCCTGTTGCTCACTGTGAAACGTATTGCTGCGCATTGACCTTTTATGGGTAAAGCCTTACTGCCTCAAGGTTCATCGTAAGGCGCTGCCAGCGGCTTCGGAGTTCTATAAATGAGATGTGTTAATAAAATGTTTGATTTTTTCCTTGGTATGTATTCGTTTTCTGTTGAAATCGGTATCTTTCGCTTTTTTTGTACTGGTGTAATCGATCTCAATTAGAGTAATCATCTTTCAATGTGCGTCTAATAATGGCTCTGTTTGAGATTTAGAAACGCTATTTCGCTTTCTTGCTGACAGTGAGTCAGCTCAAATTTCCCTGCCCAAATGTCTAAAGATAAGCGATCAAAATCACGCCTGAAAATTTCTTATAAAGACGAATCGAAACGTTTCGATTACCGTCAGCGAAACGTTTCGATGAGATCGGTTTTCCAGCCAAATTTCCCAAGTCAGGTTGGTGGTTCATCGATTAATGACCGCTGTAAGAAGGTTAAGAATGAAAAAAAGTTCCTTACTGAACTCTGATATCGCACACCTAGTCTCTACGCTGGGTCATACCGACGAATACACCATTTGTGATGCCGGTTTACCCATTCCTCAACATGTCGCGCGCATTGATCTGGCATTGACTCACGGTGTTCCGGGCTTTCTGGAGACGGTGCGTGTTGTGCTGACGGAGTCTCAGATCGAAGGGATCATCCTGGCAGAAGAGTTCGTGACAGTAAGTCCTGATTGCCATGAAGCACTGATTCAGGAAATCCGTAACGAAGAAACACGCAGCGGTAAATCGATTTCCATCCAATACCTTTCGCATGAGGAATTCAAAGAACGCACCAATGACAGCCATGCGGTGATTCGCACTGGTGAATGCACACCTTATGCGAACGTGATTTTCCAAGCTGGCGTGGTTTTCTAAACGCTTTGAATTTGAGTGAGACGAGGACATTCCTATGACTCAGGCAATATTGCAACTCAGCGAGATTGAGAAAGCTTTTCCCGGGGTGAAAGCGTTGGATAAAGCCAGCCTCAACGTTTATCCAGGCCGTGTGATGGCGCTGATGGGAGAGAACGGTGCAGGCAAATCGACGCTGATGAAAGTGCTGACTGGCATTCACGCGTTGGACGGTGGCTCGATTCATTACGAAGGCAAAGAAGCAGCATTCAAAGGGCCACGTGATTCGCAGCAGGCAGGTATCAGCATTATCCATCAGGAGTTGAACCTGATCCCTGAACTGACGATTGCTGAGAACATTTACCTCGGCCGTGAATTCACTGGCCCATTCGGCCGCGTGCTTTGGGAGAAGATGTACGCCGAAGCCGATAAATTGCTGGCACGACTGAACGTGAAACACAGCTCAAAAACCTTGTTGGGTGCGCTGAGTTTGGGCGAACAGCAAATGGTGGAGATTGCCAAAGCACTGTCGTTTGAATCTAAGGTCATCATCATGGATGAACCAACAGATGCATTGACTGACACCGAAACAGAATCGCTGTTCAAGGTCATCCGTGAGCTCCGGGACGAAGGCTGCGGCATCGTTTATATCTCTCACCGTCTGAAAGAAATCTTCACTATTTGCGATGATATTACTGTGCTGCGTGATGGCAAATTTATCGGCGAATGTCAGGTGAAAGATATCGATGAAGACCGCCTGATTGAAATGATGGTGGGCCGCAAGCTGGAAGAGCAATATCCGCGTATTGCAGTGACCCATGGCGACACTTGTTTGGAAGTGAAAAACGTTTCCGGTGTGGGTGTAAAAGACGTCAGCTTCACCCTGAAGCGCGGAGAGATTCTCGGTGTGTCCGGCCTGATGGGTGCAGGTCGCACTGAACTGATGAAGGTGATATACGGCGCGCTTTCACGCGACGGCGGCGACATCATACTCAATGGCAAAACCGTTAACCCAATCAGCCCACGTGATGGATTGATCAACGGTATTGCTTACATCTCTGAAGATCGAAAAGGCGATGGTCTGATTCTGGGACTGTCAGTGAAGGAAAACATGTCGATTTGCTCTCTGGACAAGCTGAGCAAAGGTATGCAAATCCGCCACAACGACGAAGTCATGGCTGTCGACGATTTCATCCAACTCTTCAACATCAAAACCCCAACCCGCGAGCAGCTTATCGGCAACTTATCTGGTGGTAACCAGCAAAAAGTCGCGATTGCCAAAGGCCTGATGACCAAGCCGCGCGTGCTTATTCTCGACGAGCCAACCCGTGGCGTCGATGTGGGTGCAAAGAAAGAGATCTATCAGCTAATCAACCGATTCAAAGCAGAAGGTATGAGCATCATTCTGGTTTCTTCCGATATGCCGGAAGTGCTTGGAATGAGTGACCGAATTATGGTGATGCACGAAGGCCGTATCACCGGGGAGTTCGATGCCAAAGATGCCGATCAAGAAACATTACTGGCCTGCGCTGTAGGTAAATACGTTAAGAAGGATGCAGCATGAATAGTAACGCCGTAACCCAATCAAAAGCTGAAGGTAAAAAGCTGTTCAGCAAAGAGTGGTTGATAGAACAGAAATCTCTTGTTGCGCTTCTTTTTCTGATTGTCGTGGTGTCGTTTTTAAACCCGAACTTCTTTACCGTCGACAACATTCTGAACATTCTTCGCCAGACGTCGATTAACGCGATTATTGCGGTAGGTATGACACTGGTGATCCTGACCGCAGGGATCGACCTGAGTGTGGGTTCAGTTCTCGCGCTGTGTGGTGCATTTGCCGCAACACTGATTGCGATGGAAGTGCCTGTGCTGGTGGCAGTGCCAACCGCGCTCTTTGCTGGTGCGGTACTGGGAGCGATTTCCGGCATCATTATCGCCAAAGGCAAAGTGCAGGCGTTTATTGCCACGCTGGTCACCATGACACTGCTGCGCGGTGTGACCATGGTTTACACCGAAGGCCGTCCAATTTCTACCGGTTTTACTGATACCGCTGATGCGTTTGCCTGGTTCGGTACTGGCTACGCACTGGGTATTCCGGTTCCAGTCTGGTTGATGGTGATTGTGTTTGCAGCGATCTGGTACCTGCTGAACCACACCCGTTTTGGTCGCTACATCTATGCGCTTGGTGGTAACGAATCTGCTACCCGCCTGTCCGGTATCGATGTCGACAAAGTGAAGATCGGTGCTTACGCAATTTGTGGCCTGTTGGCAGCTCTTGCAGGCATCATCGTAACGTCACGTCTTTCTTCAGCACAACCTACCGCAGGTATGGGCTACGAACTGGATGCGATTGCTGCAGTGGTACTGGGTGGCACCAGTCTGATGGGCGGTAAAGGCCGCATCATGGGTACCCTCATTGGCGCGCTGATCATCGGCTTCCTCAATAACGCCCTGAACCTGCTGGACGTTTCCTCCTACTACCAAATGATTGCCAAAGCGACGGTGATTCTCGCGGCGGTCATGGTCGACAACAAAAACAAGTAACCCTACGAATCCAATATTAAACCAACGATTTACGTGTAGAACGCGCCGGTGTCCCCCTCACTGGCGCATCAAAAACAAAAGGATGAAGACAATGAAAAAACTATCCATGCTTATCTCAGCCGCTCTGCTTTCCTCAACAGTTTCCGTGGCTGCACAAGCGCAAGACACCATGGCGATTGTTGTGTCTACACTGAACAACCCCTTCTTTGTCACCATGAAGGAAGGTGCAGAGAACAAAGCAAAAGAGCTGGGCTATGAGCTGATTGTTCTGGATTCCCAAAACGACCCGAGCAAAGAGCTTTCGAATGTGGAAGATCTGACCATTCGTGGCGTTAAAGCGATTCTGATCAACCCGACGGATTCCGCAGCAGTTTCTAACGCTATCCGCATTGCGAACCGCAGCGAAATCCCAGTTCTGACATTAGACCGTGGTGCGCAGCGCGGCGAAGTGGTGAGCCATATTGCGTCTGACAATGTGGCAGGCGGCGAAATGGCGGGCAAGTTCATCATGGAGAAAGTCGGTGAGCAGGCTAAGGTCATTCAGCTGGAAGGTATTGCTGGTACATCAGCAGCGCGTGAACGTGGCGAAGGCTTCATGAAAGTGGTGGATGGCGGATCAATGGAATTGCTTTCGAGTCAGCCTGCTGACTTTGACCGCACTAAAGGTCTGAACGTTATGGAGAATATGCTGGCAGCTAACCCGGATGTTCAGGCTGTATTCGCGCAGAATGATGAAATGGCATTGGGCGCATTACGTGCGGTGCAAGCGTCAGGCAAAGACGTGATGATTGTTGGCTTTGATGGCACCGATGACGGCATTGCAGCGGTAAAACGTGGCAAACTGGCGGCAACCATCGCTCAACAGCCTGAATTAATTGGTGCTATTGGTGTTGAAGTGGCAGATAAAATGCTGAAAGGCGAGCCGGTTCAAAAATCGATTCCTGTTCCGCTAAAAGTGGTCACTCAGTAAGTCTAACAGGGAAAACCTCAGCCAGACCCTCCCCTTGTAAATGGGAGGGTCTGTGAGTCCTCCGGCTTTGAGGGAGAGTGCAGAACCGATTGCTTTAGATTCTTGATAAAGAGCCTAAATCACTCAGTTTTTTAGTACAACAATAAGGTCTCCCTGAAGGAGGCTGAGGATAGCGCGATGAATAAGTTAGTGGTTTTAGGGAGCGTTAACGCAGACCATGTATTACAGGTGCCTTCTTTTCCCCGTCCGGGTGAAACCCTGCATGGTCGCAATTATCAGGTGATTCCCGGTGGTAAAGGCGCAAACCAGGCTGTGGCTGCAGCGCGTTTGAAAGCTGACATCGGCTTTATTGCCTGTGTGGGCGACGACCCATTCGGCGTGAATATTCGCGAAAGCTTCAAGTGCGATGGCATCAATATCAGTGGCGTGAAAATGCAGGCAGATTGCCCAACGGGTATCGCCATGATTCAAGTCTCTGATAGCGGCGAAAACAGCATTTGTATCTCTGCAGAAGCCAACGCCAAATTGACGGCAGAAGCCATTGAACCTGAACTTGAACGCATTCGTCATGCTGAATACTTGCTGATGCAATTGGAAACACCGCTGGATGGTATCGAGTTGGCAGCTCAAATTGGCAAGCGCCATGACACCAAAGTGATTCTGAACCCTGCTCCTGCCCGCGAATTGCCTGAAAGTTTGTTGGCTTGTATCGACATCATCACGCCAAACGAAACAGAAGCAGAAGTGCTGACGGGCGTGAAGGTGGAAGATGATGCATCAGCAAAAGCGGCAGCAGACATACTGCATGGGAAAGGCATTGAAACCGTGATGATCACGCTGGGCGCGAAAGGTGTGTATGTCAGCCAGAATGGCGAAGGTCAAATCGTGCCAGGATTCCGTGTAGAAGCAACGGACACCACTGCAGCAGGCGACACTTTCAATGGTGCATTCGTGACTGGTCTAATGGAATCAATGCCTTTAGAATCAGCGATTAAGTTTGCTCACGCAGCAGCGGCGATTTCTGTGACACGCTTTGGTGCCCAGACATCGATTCCCACACGTGATGAAGTGGACGAATTCCTAAAAGCACACGCCTGATTAAGGAGAAGACATGGCGACAATGAAAGACATCGCGAAGTTAGCCGGTGTTTCAACCTCGACCGTTAGCCATGTCATCAACAAAACGCGCTTTGTCAGTGATGAAATTGCAGAGCGCGTGAATAACGCTGCTAAAGAACTCCATTACACTGCGCCGTCTGCTTTGGCGCGCAGTTTCAAAACCAACCGCACTAACACCCTTGGCATGATTGTGACCACATCAACCAACCCATTCTTTGGTGAGGTGGTAAAGGGTGTGGAGCGAAGCTGCTATCACGCGGGTTACAACCTTATCCTCTGTAATACTGAAGGTGATGCACAACGGATGAAAGCGTCTATTGATACCCTGATGCAAAAGCGTGTCGATGGTTTCATCCTGATGTGTTCAACGCTGGAAGGGGAGTATTCAGAAATCCTTGAAAAGCTTCAATCCGTACCTGTGGTGGTGATGGATTGGGGGCCGATTTCCCTGCCTTGCGACAAGATTCAGGATAACTCCCTGCGTGGGGGTTATCTGGCGACCAAGCACCTTATCCAGCAAGGGCATAGAGAAATTGGTTGCATCACCGGGCCGTTGCTTAAACATCAGGCGCAAATGCGCTATCAGGGCTTTAAACGCGCAATGAAAGAGGCGGCCCTCAACATCAACCCCAAATGGGTGGTGGAAGGCGACTTTGAATGTGAAGGCGGTTATCAGGCGCTTGCAAAATTCCAGAACAGCGGTAAGTTGCCCTCCGCGATTTTCGCTGGTAACGACATGATGGCGATGGGCCTTATCAACGCTGCCAACGAACAGGGGATTTCCGTTCCAGCAGATTTGTCCGTGATGGGATACGATGACATTCACTTGGCGAAATACATGACACCATCGCTCACTACCGTGCATCAGCCTAAGTATCGTCTCGGAAAAGCCGCGGTCGATGCTTTGATTCAACGCATCAGTAACAGTGGTAGCGAACCTCAGGTCGTAGAGTTGGAGCCAGCCGTAGTGGAACGAGGCTCGGTGACGGAGTTTGTAGGAGAAAAATAAATGGAGAAGGTTGGGAAATCTGCACTCATTGTAGAAGGTGGTGCAATGCGCGGCGTGTTTTCGTGCGGCATTCTTGACTACTTCATGGAGAAAAACTTCTCGCCTTTTGATAGCTTCTGGGGCGTGTCAGCAGGCGCCAGTAATCTGGCTGCATACTTGGCTGACATGCCGGGACGGAACCTGAAAATCTACCTTGATTACAGCCTTCGCAAAGAATTCCTGAGACCGGGCCAGTTCGCCATGGGCGGTGACTTAATGGATCTCGACTGGATGTGGGAAGTCACGTTGGAAGAACTTGGTATCGACAAAGACGTTCTGAAAGCAGACCCAAGGCCGTTCTTTTTAGGTGTCACTAGACAGGATAATGGCGAACCTGAGTACCATACACCGGATGTTGAAATGTTGGCCGAAACCATGAAAGCCAGCAGCGCACTGCCAGTGATGTACCGACACGGTGTGGAACTGAATGGCGTGAGATATGTCGATGGTGGCGTGGCAGATGCGATTCCTGTTGCTGAAGCTATTCGACGCGGTGCCACCCGAATCATGGTGCTCCGAAGCCGTCCGGCATGCTATCGAAAATCCGCCTCCAAGTTTGATGCGCTGACTAAACGGCTACTCAAAGATCATCCTGCCTTGATAGAGCCGATGCTGACCCGTCACATTCGATACAACGAAACACTTGAACTGATTGAGCATCCGCCGGAAGGCGTGGAGATTATTCAGGTTTGCCCGCCAGAAGACTTCAAATTGAAGCGCCTTAGCAGGGAAAAGGCGCCTCTTAAGAAGGCTTATTACCTAGGGTATGAATCAGGTAAAGAAGCCATGATGCGTTGGGATAAGCTTAGCCAGAATTCTCTCTGACTCAGTAATGGAAAACATCGTCGCGGCTTTCTGCGAATCCCTCGTAAACGTTCGAGAAACGCTTCGGTGCAGTGACTTTCTTTTTCTTCGCCCGCTTTTTCACCGGGCGCATGTTCATGCTTTCTATACGTGCTAACTCTTTTGCGTGGAGTTCAGCCTGTTCAATAAACGTATTATCTTTCAAGGCTGCTTTACGGCTTTGGTTAACCCGTTCAAGCAACTGGTCAAACTCTTTCGTATTCATGAGCACCTCCAAATGATACTGTTTATATATACAGTATCATTTGGAATCTCAATCTCGTCAAGTGGTTAAATCAGAACTTCCCGTTCTGGTTGTTCCAAATCTCGCGCGGGGGGATCTCTTCCACGGTATCCCAATGCTCGACCACTTTTCCGCTTTCTAATCTGAACAGGTCATAAAAGGCCGTGTGAACGCCGACACGCAGACCTTCGCAAGCGGTCAGGACAAAGTTACCTTCTGCAAAGGTGCGGTGTAATGTTTGGTAATGAACATATGGCGAGCCATCTGGCAGTGTTTTGCATAGGGCTTGTTTCAACGAATCCAGGTCATTGCTGAGCTCAGGGCTGTGTTCTGTATAGTCAGTGATATTGAAAAAGAGAGGAATTACTTCAGGGTTTTGACCTATCAATACTTGATTAACAAGATTGATGACGATTTCGCGATTGGATTCTGTTTTCTCCAAGTCGGCGACTTTTGTTTCGCCATCAATCATGCTTCGGCCAGAAGCATTGTTGGGCTGCTTGAGCTCTAAATTGTCCCAATGCTCGACGGTCTTATCCCCTTCGAACCGGAATACTTCAAAACAGATTTTTACGCTGGAAAAGTCATACTCGGTATGGGCAAACACATAATCGCCATCTGAGAAAATGCGCAGAATTTCAACATGAGGGTTAGTCTTTGCCAGTTTTGCAAACAGCTCAGCTAGCCCGACATCGCCTTCTTTTGTCATAGGGTTGTGCTGTTTGTACTGAGTTTCATCGACAACTTTGACGGCTTCAGGATCGCCATGCTCAATGCCTTTCTTGAGGAGATCGTAAATCCATTGCTTTCTTTGCTCGCTCATTTCAATGCGTCCTTTCTTTAGCGCGTTGTTTCCCCGAGTCTAGCCGTTAATGGGTGCTTTTCTTGCTTAAATTCTGATTCACCAGCGAGCTTCCTATTTACTGTGCCTCGATTGGCGTCTGCTCATAGTTAATCGCTTTTGTGGCTGACAGTAACGCATCCACCAGTAAGGTCAGTGCGCGGGGCTGATGCTGCCGTTCACGGTATACCAAATAGGCTGTTCTGTCGGTTCGTGTATACTCCGGCAAAATCTCTTTGAGTTTTTCATTGCCAGAGGTATGGCGAAATGGAAGGGATGATACGCCAATGCCTTGTTCAACGGCGGTAATCACCGCAGTGATATCATTGACCACTAATTTAGGACGTATGGCAATAGTGTGCTCAAGAACCTGTTCGCGGTATAGGTTTATGTTCCAGACTTTATCCACTGCGATCCAGTCTGCTTGCTTTAGTGCATCGACTGTTTTGATCTCTCCATACTTTCTCAGGTAACCCTCGCTGGCAAAGAAGCCATGTCTGGCCGTAAAAAGTGGCCTGGCAATGAAGCTTTCAAGGCCGGTTAAATCGAAGGTCATTAAGAGATCCCTATCTGTTGTCGGGATCTGCTGTTCTTGGCTTAAAATAATCTCAAGTTTTACCTTGGGATAATCCTCAAGGAATCGACTAATCACATCCCCAACAAACCCATGATAGAAGTTATTTGGCATGGTCAGCTTGAGGTTGCCAAACACCTCGTTGCTATCTTGTAGAATTTGCTCAATCCCGGATTCAAGTTGCTCCATGCTGCTAATGAGTTGTTCATAAGCTCGCTCTCCTGACTCTGTCGCAACGAGCTCTCGCCCTCGCTTTTCCAGTAATCGAACATTGAGCCTTTTTTCCATCGCGCTGATCCGGCGAGACACCGTAGAAGCTGGTAACCCTAATGACTTACATGCCGAAAGCAGCGAGCCATCACGGATGATTTGGCAAAAGAGATAGAGATCGTCAATGTTTCCAAAAATGGAATTCATGGTTCAAATTGTGCCTGTATATCTCGTTTATGGATTTATTTATCTTAAGTCCAAAGACAAAAGCACAGCAAGTTTGAGGTGAGAAATGGAAAGGAAACGGTTTTGGATAACAACAGCACTCAGCACATTAGTGATGGCAGTCACTATGTCTGGGTTGATCTCCGGCTACAAAATGGGGTTTTCTGCTGATTGGCCTCAAGTTTGGGGGCAGAGCTTTGTGGTTGCTTGGCCATGTGCATTTGTATTGAGTGTGACTGTGTTGCCGAAAGTTAAGCAGTTTTCAGAGTGGTTAGCGGAAGCAATTTAAACATCAAAGATGAAAGTTAGGCTTCTTTACGCAATATTTAGTTAACCCTCTGTATTTGAAAGATATAAAACTGATTGCGTACCTTCTATGATTTCTCGCCGACGATTCATTCAACAGGCTGGTGCAGCGGCACTTACGTTGCCTTTTGTTCCTGGCCTTCATGCAACAGAAATAGCGCGCCCGAATCGTGTGGCTTGGATAATGCCTGATGAATCGGCCCCTCATGAGCGTACATGGATGGCATTTGGGGCATCAGCGCAAATCTGGGGAGAGGGATTACTTCCTGCGGTTCAAAAAAATCTTGCGGACATTGCGCTGACGATTGCCAAATACGAACCCGTTTCCATGTTGGTACGAAAAGAGGATATGGAAATCGCTCGGGCCTTGATGGGAGACAAGGTTGATCTAATCGAAGGTCAACTCGACGATTTGTGGGCGAGAGATACTGCACCATTGTTCGTATTGAACGAGCAAGGTGACAAAGCTGTTGTCGACTTCAATTTCAATGGGTGGGGAAACAAGCAACAACATAGATTGGATGCTGCTGTGGCAAAGCAGATTGCCCGCCTTAGTCATACTCAACGTATTCAAGCGCGCATTGTAATGGAAGGTGGCTGCATAGAGGTAGACGGGCAGGGTACCGCTATTATTGCTGAAAGCTGTACTCTGAATGAAAACCGTAACCCTGATATTTCTAAAGCCCAATTTGAAGATCTTCTGATGCCGCTTTTAGGGTTGGATAAAATCATTTGGATCCCTGGAATACGAGGTCGCGACATCACTGATGGGCATACGGACTTTTACGCTCGATTTACCAGCCCAGGCAATGTGGTCGTTGGTATTGATACCTACCCAGAGTCGTACGAATACGAGCTTACCCGAGAGCATTGGGAGATTTTGTCAGCAGCGACCGATGCACAAGGAAACAGGCTGAGCCTTCATGCTCTGGAAACGCCAGATACGATTCGTGAAGAGTTTGACAGCAAAGAGTTCGCTGCTGGCTATGTCGGTTTTTATGTTTGTAACCATGCAGTGATCATGCAGGAATTTGGTGACAGAGCTGCGGATGCGAAAGCCAAAGCAACGATGGAGAGGCTATTCCCAGAACGCACTGTGGAGGCATTAAACGTAGATGCCATTGCTGCGGGGGGAGGCAGTATTCACTGTGCAACTCAGCAAGAGCCTCAGATAAACTAGTACCGTAAACAGTTTCTAATAACCATTTGCTAGATAACTTTGCTGTTGGAAATTTAGATTCTGGAAGTGTAACTGATAAGGCCACTATTAATTGAGCGTTAAATTTGCCTAAATTCACAGACAAAAAAGATAATAGTGCAATGCATAGTATTTGATTGTGTGGATTTGTATACAGGTGTTTATTGAAAAAATAAATATATACAAAGATGATGAAAATCAAATTTCAAAGAACGCTTGCGTCGCTGTTAATCCCTTTATCTGCCGTAATAAATCTCGCTAGTGCATCAGAAAATATCTGCACAAAACCAACCAAAATGTCTGATGTCAGCGCTAAATGCGTCGTGACGGATGATTCCTATTGGATGCCTGATAAGTTAGTTATTAGCTTGACTAGCGAATGTGCCGAACGTGTTTTTGTCAAAGCCTGTATGAAAAATGGAAATGATTGGGGAAGGTGGGAATGCAATGCTATTCATCTTTCTAACAACCAAGTATGGGAATCGCAAATTAGCGCTGAGTGGGTGTGGTATGAATGGGTATGGGAAAAAGTAGAGCTCAATGCTTGCTGACAGGAATAGCAATAAAACGAGATAAGCCAGAGCAACGCTCTGGCTTTTTACTTAGCTGCGTTTAGGTTGCTTGTAAGTGCGACCGGCTGCGGCATAAGTATCACGGTTCTTAATGTCGAATTGGGTATAGAAGAACCAAGCGACAAACAGGATAACATCGTCACCCACATTCATGATGTGCTCAACAAACTCCTGCTCTTCACCGTCATCGTTCTCTTCAGTGAATACGTGGTAAACGCGGTTCTGACCTTCCACTTCTGCAAGTGCGAATTGTCCAGTCAACGCGTTCGCGGCTTCTGCAATCGCTTCATCTTCGCTCGCTTTTAGCATGTCGAGCGCTTCAGGAAGGCTGGCTTTTTCGCAAAGGGCTTTTACCAGCGCTTCAAAATCTTTATGTTCCATGGTGGAGCCTTAATGTAGTCAAAAAGTAAAATGCCCGGTCGAACCGGGCATTTAGAACGCAAACGTTGAGGAATTAGGCCTCGACCTCTGCGTTGTGGTAAACGTTCTGTACGTCGTCACAGTCGTTCAGCATGTCCATGAACTTCTCAAATGTTGCAACGTCGTCGCCGCTCACTGCAGTCATGGTTTGTGGAACGAAGGTGATTTCTTCAACGTCGATAGTCACTTCTGGCATTGACTCAGTCAGTGCGTTTTTCACTTTGAAGAACTCTGTGTGAGGGGCGAATACAGTAATCACGCCGTCTTCACATTCGATGTCAGTCACATCTGCGTCTGCCATCATCAGCGCTTCCAGTACCGCTTCTTCGTCGTCACCGGCAAACTGGAATACAGCCTGGTGATCAAACATGTGAGCAACAGTACCTGGGCCACCAATTTTGGAGTTGGTTTTCACGAAGCACTGACGTACTTCCATGTAGGTACGGTTGTTGTTGTCAGTCAGACAGTCAACGATCACTGAGCAACCGCCCGGGCCAAAACCTTCGTAGCGCGCAACTTCATAGTTTTCACCGCCACCGCCAGCTGCTTTTTCGATAGCTTTTTCGATAACGTGCCCTGGCACCTGATCTTTTTTCGCCTTCTCGATCATGCGCTTAAGCGACAGGTTTGAATCTGGGTCGCCACCGCCGTTTTTCGCGATAACGTAGATTTCTTTACCGTACTTTGAGTACAGCTTAACTTTGGCGCCTTGTGTTTTCGCCATTGAAGCTTTACGAACTTCGAAACTGCGTCCCATGGGGAGTCACTCTCTTTGATATGCGTTTATTGAAGTGGCAGGGATTTTATCAATCACCCGCAGGTTTTTTCCAGCACTAAAAGCGCGATAAGGCTCAGTTTTGCTGAGTTTGATCAAGTGTTGTCCGGGTTAAATGGCTTGATGCAAAAGAAAAGGGAGGCTTTCGCCTCCCTTTTGGGTTTCAAGAAGAGGGACTATTTCTTCTCGTATCGAATGTTATCGAGTTGCAGAACCATCGGTCCTGTTGGCTCCATAACAAAGATATTGCGTAGGCCTTCGACATTCGCTTTCGCGCCGGAAGCAAAGCGGTTGCCATTTCCAATTAGCTCAGCAAAGTTGATGCGAACCTCAGTCCACTGACCAATAGGCGGTACTTCTACATCGATGTCACTCGCAGCAGGCCAGCCACTATCGACTTTCACCATGATCTTGGTTTCAGGTGCTTTCTCTTCCACCAGCAGATCAAAGACCAGCTCGCCACCTTGCATCCATTCGCCCATATTGACTTCTGGAGACTCGAAGTAGAAGTTACCGATCTCACCCGTTTTCTTCATTGCTAGCACATCACCACGGCCTTCAACCGGCTTGGTTTCGGTGTAGATCTTGAACTGGGGATCGTACTCTTTCGAACGCAGGTGTTTGTCTGGCTTGTCGCCGAACAGCACAAACTCTGGACCCGTCGCGTAATCTGGACCTGGGATGATGATCTCAGGTGCAGGTGTACCTGCGATAAATTGTGCGGTGTCCTGAACGGTCGCACAACCTTTGCCGGTTTCAACATCTTTCGAACATTCGTAGACGCGTACGTAATCGACTTCCATGGTTTGAGGGAAGATAGAGGGATCGATGCCGCCTTCATTCGCGTTATTTGCCCATGAACCACCCAATGCAAGGTTCAAAATTAAGTGGAAACGCTGGTTAAATGGCGCATCTGATTCCCCTGTTACCCAACGACCGCCTTCTTTGTACTGGCTATACCAGCCGTCAGAGCGCTGCGTTGCGTAGTGGATATCATCGATGTACCAGCGCATTTCGTCCTTTTCCCACTCCAGAGAGTAGGTGTGGAAACCGTCTGCAGGGTTAACATGGTTTGGAAGATGGTATTCCGCAGCTGTGCTCACGTTATCTGGCCACTCGCGGCCATAGTGAAGCGTACCGTGAATACGTGCTTCTTCCGTGCCAGGTTCTGCGCCCAGTTGGTCAGTAGGGGTTTTCAGGTTAACCGCTTCAACGATATCAATCTCACCAGAAGCTGCCCATCCACCAAATACATAGTCAGTTGGCAGCATCCAGATCGCAGGCCAGGTACCTTGACCAAATGGCAGTTTTGCACGGACTTCAAAGCGACCGTATTTCCAGTCACCTTTGTTCATTGTACGTAGGCGAGCAGAGGTGTATGGCAGGGTCGCTTTACGGCGGCTCTTACCCTCTGGGTCTGACGGACCAGTGAACTGGTTGTCTAAAGCAACAATATGTAGCTTACCGTCCTCGACAAAGGAATTTACCTTGCGGTCGGTATAACATTGGCGCTCGTTGTTACCGCCGCCATAGCAGTTTTCTTCGTGGCTCCACTTAGATTTGTCTATCTTGTCACCGCTGAATTCATCGTTCCAAATCAGCGTCCACGAGTCGTTAGCAGTAATCTCCTGTGCACTGGTGTCCGGTGCCGCCGTATCTAATGGAGTAAATTTTTTCGCTTGGCAGCCTGCAAGCACGCCCACAGTTGCGACAGCAACCAACGTGCGCTTGTAGGGAAATGTATTCATGATTGTGTCCTTACTTAATCGGTATCAGTAATTAAATGCAATAGTCTTGGTGTCGTATGAACCTTTCTGACCTTGCTTTACCAATACACGTCTGCCTGAATACCGACTATGAAGTCATCCGTAGCGTTTTCGCGGAGAAATCGACCATCATTCCCTCGAAGAACCGCACCGTTTTCATCGCGGAGATAATCTTGCGTGGTCCATGATCTCGGCAAATAAGAAAGCATAAATCGTATTTCGGCACTCGACTCGCCATCGGACATAATAAAGGTGGGGGCAACGGTGTATTTTGATTGGTAATCAGTAGCGCCATCCCAGCTGGTTTTGTACCAACCGATATCTGTCTGCACAAAGAAGTTGTCTGAGACTGGGAAGGTATTCCTCATCATTGCTGAATACCAGTAAGTATATGTGGTATTCGAATCACCTGTAGCCTCATGGTTATATTGCCCTTGAATTGAAGGGAAGAAACCTATGCCGCTAGAGTTGACATAACCACCCCATAAAAGAAGGCGAGCACTTTTTGCATCTTCTTCCCGGTGTGTAATTAGGTAATCTGAATTCCCGTATAGAGACTCAAATGCAAAATCGCCGCTGGCGCCATGATTTGCTGGTCCCTGCCATGGCAAATCAGCATCGCGGACGCCTTGAGTTAGAGAGCCTGGTCGATACCCACTGTAATTAGTTATCGTACTACCCAACAAGTTACCCGAGCCTAATCCTTTACCTGCTTGTGCAATCACATACGAGAATGCGTTGCCTTCCAAACCAAAGAAATGAGGCATGTGGTAAATACCAGTCACATCGAAGCCAGTATCTGCCCACTCTTTACCTTCTGCATCCCAGTTATCTGGCATATATTTGTAGTTTGCGATGACCTCATAGCGACCAATTTGATAGCCCAGAGTGAAGGTGTGCATGGTGTTGTTCAGATTAGAGTGAAGGGTATTTAATTGTTCATCTGACACTATCCCATTGGTAGCCCATGAGTTCTGAAGACCAGTACTGGGGTCAGAGAATGAAGCATCCACGAGATCTTCATAATCATCAGTTCTATCACTGGAGAGATAGGCAAGTGACAGGAAGCCGTCACCGATTTCATAATCACTGATACCTGCTCCAATACCTTCAAGATCTGTGTAGAAATAATCTGTCATGAAGATGTAATTGTCTTCATAGATTTTTCTTTTACCTGCCCACATAGAACCTGAAGGAGTGACTCCTTCAAACTCGATGTAGCCAATGACATCATCGGCATCAAACTCACTAAGACCTACATGAATGTTAAGTTGCTTCTCATCGTCAAAGATAAGTTTGGTTAGGAAATCGAGGCCACCGTCGTTGTCTGGTTCAATGCCGAGGCGACCCAACATTTCTTTCCTACCTGCAGACTCAATTCGTTTGAAATCATTTTCAGCGCTTGCAAAAAAACCTGCGCGGAAATACCCATGAAACTCGAACTCTGTTTCCACTGCGGAAGCAGCTGTAGGAAGGTAAGAGATACCGCCCAACGCTCCTAAAACCAGAGTGGATAAAATGGATTTCTTCATTCCTTACTCCATCAAAAAATTATCAATCTTAAAGAAAGCGCTTTCTTTGAGAGATTGAAATTCCCGAAGAGTGCCTAAGTTCTGCTGGGTGGTGTGAGCAGCATAAGACTATTAAAATCGGGAGCTTATACCTTTTCTCTGTTTGAGTGACTCGCATTTTCATGCTTGTAGATGTGACAAACTAAAGAAAACGTTAGTAAAACGGACATTAATTTATTAGAGATGTCGATCGCAAATATGACTATCACAAAATCTGCATTTGATCACATATTTATCACAATTTGTTAACTGTTGGTTTGGTCTGAGCGGTGACTGTATAGGGGCGTAGTCATATTCATCGAAATTCCGTCCATTAATCAAAGTTAAATTAAACGCTTAAATATCAATACCTTAAGTTTTGATATTTAAATTGCCATTGTCTCATTTTTGAGTCTGTACAAAATGTTCCCATAACAATATTGTTACAAATGCTAATAGTTGTCCTCGGGTAAGGGGTGGTGACCGTAACTCGGGTTTTGCTCAATTCGCAAAGAAAGCGCTTTCAATGCTAATGGGACGCTACGCGTAAAGTCCATCAACATTCTGGTGGTTGGAATCTGGCTAAAGGATAAGCCAAAGGTTTTTACCTTGAGCCGATATAACAGCTGTAACGGATTAATACGATGAAAAAGAATTTGGCGAAAACGACTCTCGCTCTGTCACTATCACTTGTTTTAAGTGCTTGTGGTAGTGGTGATGACCCAGTAACCCCTAGCACCTCTGATGATTTATCACCCAACCCTACACCAACTGGTGTGTTTCCTACTTCGGACTCAGGTGAGCCTATCTTGGGGACTTCTTCACTGCAGGCAATGTCATATGGTTCATTCCGTGACAGGTCTCGTAGTGAAGCAACAGTACAGTCTGTAGAGGCTTTGAAAGAAGACTTGCAAATCATGTACGCATCAGGAATTCGTGTGATCCGCACCTATCACACCCAAAAATATTCTGACACCGCAAACCTTCTGCAAGCTATCCAAGAGCTGAAAGATGAAGCAGAAGCGGATCCGAATGTTGATTTCGAAATGTACGTCATGCTTGGCGTTTGGATTGATGCTTTAAATTCGTTTTCCGAAGATCCCCTTATAAAACCAGACTCTACTCAAGAAAATCCAGATAACGATAATGAGATGGCGAAAGCGTATGAGTTCGCACGTCAATACTCAGACATCATTAAAGTTATTGCGGTGGGTAATGAGTCAATGGTTGAGTGGGCACATGATTACAAAGTGGTTCCCTCCATCATCCTTGACCGTGTCAATGAGCTTCAACGAGCAAAAGAAAATCAAAGAATTAATCGAGATATTTGGATTACCAGCTCTGATAACTGGGCGGTATGGGCTCGTGAAGTAAACAGTGATTACTACAACAAGTACGCTGAAGACATCAATGCCCTGATTCAAGCTGTTGATTACGTGTCAATTCACACTTACCCCTTCCATGATACTAAGCACAGCTCTGTATTTTGGAACGTCCCACTTGATGAACAGTCTTTAAGTCTCCAGGAGCAAGCTGACAGAGCAATGGGTCGTGCGGTTGATTTCGCGGAAGAGCAAATTGCAGCGGTTCAAAGTGTCGTCAGAGCGATTGATCCAGGCAAGCAAGTTCATGTCGGTGAAACGGGTTGGGCAACACTCTCAACGGAAGACTTCGGAGAAGGTGGTACTGGCGCTGCTGATGAATACAAGCAGAAGGCTTATTATGACAGCATGAAAGCGAAGCTGGATCAGAATGGCTTTTCTATGTTCTTCTTTGAAGCATTCGACGAGCCTTGGAAAGGTGATGCGAATAATTCGGGTCACTCTGAACAACACTTTGGTTTGTTCGAGCTTGATGGTACCGCTAAATATCTAATGTGGGATAACGTCGCGAAAGATGCTTACGCGAACTTCACACGAAACGGTGCTTCAATTACTCGATCATTCGATGGCGATCGAGACGCAGTAATATGTGACATCTTGCCTATTCCTTACGCATTCCCTTATAACCAGCGTGTTTCTGGTGACAAATATTCAGTATTTGCCGACGAAGTTCAAAAATCACTCTACGGAACAATCTGGGCAGGTGATTTGGGTAACTCCACATGGGTGGGTGTTGACGGCAATGAGAACTCTTGGGTGGTAGTTCCTGTTGAAGGAAACACGGATGTTAATTTCGGTTTTGGTGCAAGCCTTGCGGTGCCTGGTATTAATGAATCAAACGACGTTGGTCAAAACCTGACAGGCTTCGAGAATGGCTTTTTAATGTTTGATTCCCGCGGTACGGTTGACGGGGAATTTTCCGTCGGCTTCATGACGGGTATTTTTGGTGATAAAAGCAGGCCGCAGGTAGTCAATAGCTTTATTATCAATGGTGGTACTGAAGAGTGGACCTCTTATAAAATTGCCATCACAGAGTTAACTTCAGGTGCTACGCCTAACTTCAATGATGTGACGGCGCCATTTTTTGTTAATTCTGGTACAGGCGCTAACGCTGCGGAATTGGGCGAGCTTCGTTTCAGAAATATCCGCTTTAGCAAGTCTGGTGATGAAACACTTCCTGCCAACGAGAATGGTCTCAATGTTGCAGAAAAAGATCCAAGTTGCACAGATGGTGGAACTGGCGGTGGAACTGGTGGCGGAACTGGATCTGGCTCTACGACACCTCCAAATGCTGGGTTTATTTTCTACACTGACCAAGAAAGATCGCTTGATTTAGAATTTACAGATCTTTGGGGTGGCGAAGTGGGTGCGACTCTTGGTGCTGGCAGCGACAGTACTTACAACTCACTGGAGTTATCTACCCCAAACTGGGGAACGGTTGCTTGGCGTTCTGGTACCAGTATTGATATTACTGGATATACTCACGCTGTATTTAAAGTAAAAACTGACGTTGAAAAAGTTGAAGTAGCAGTCCTCAATACAGTAGGTGAGGAAGTGAAAGTTCAATACTCTGTATCACTTGGTACTGAGCTAAGTAACGGTTGGGTGGAGATGAAAGTCCCATTACCTGCATTTACTGACATGGATAGGTTTGGGGTTGGATTGACCAGTGCCGGTTCAGTTCAAGTTGCTGACGTAGCTTTGGCAACATATGAGACTCAGACTATTCCAGATACTGCTTATGTCATTTATACCGGTCAGGAGAGTAATTTAGCCTTCGATTTTGTTCAGACTTGGAATGGTGGCTCTCTCTCTGAGGTGTCTAGTGAACTGTATAATCCAGTTCTTGAGCTGACATCTACTGGTGGATGGAATGCTTTATCTTGGTCTAGCATTATTAACCCTATAGACATTTCCAACTACAGTCATGCTCAGTTCAAAATCAAGACTGATGCTGCGCAACTTAAAACGTCAATCCAAAGCTTGACACAAACAGAAGTAAACGCTTTCCCACTCTTATCCAGTGGTACTGGGCTTTCTGATGGCTGGGTACAGATGGAGCTTTCTCTTCCAGACTTTACGGATATGACGGCTTTTGCTTTGATCCTCGAGCAGAATGGTTCATTTGAAATTGCTGATTTAACATTCTTGAATAAGGGGGTTGACGGCGGCACTGATGGCGGCACCGATGGTGGAACTGATGGCGGCACCGATGGTGGAACTGACGGCGGTACCGATGGTGGCACTGACGGCGGTACCGATGGTGGCACTGACGGCGGCACCGATGGTGGTACTGATGGCGGCACTGATGGTGGCACTGACGGCGGCACTGATGGTGGCACCGGTGGCGGCACTGATGGTGGTACTGACGGCGGCACAACAGGTGATACTCCAATCGTGATCTTTAACGATGCAGCGAATCCGGAGTGGGTTGCTTGGAATAATGATACTGATGCCATTCCTCCAGTTGTGGTGGATAGTGATCCTGCACATGGTGCGGCTACCTCTTTCGAGATTTTGTCTACACCATCTGTAAATGGCTTTAATACGCGTATAGGAGAGCCGTCTAACCCACTTGATGTGAATGCTTGGATGGTTGATGGCGTTATTTCGTTTGATATTAAATTGCTTGAAGCTGGCGCTACACCAGCAACGGTTTGGAATCTCAAAGTGGAATCAAACGGTGGTAGTGAATTCTCAGAGCTTGACCTGAGTGATGCTATCGAGTTTGACGGGGTTACCAACCCTGATTCTGTACCAACATTAAATGTTTGGAGAACCTATACGTTTAGATTGAGTGACCTATCGAACGATGGCTTAGACCTGACAAATATAGACGTCATCATGGTGTTTCCTGCTTGGGGAACAGGCTTTGGGTCTAAGTATTATGTAGACAATGTCATTGTTTCACCGACTGGCACCGACGGCGGCACCGATGGTGGCACTGACGGCGGTACTGGCGGTAATGTAGATACCACTGCGGATGTTGTTTCTATCTTTAGTGATGACTATACAGATATCACGGTGGACGAATGGGGACCTTTCTGGGGTGATTCTTCAGCAAGTATCGTTGACGGAACACTTGAAGGTAGTCCAGCTAAGGTGATTAACCTTAGTGCAACTCAAGAATTCGCAGGTATTGATTTTTCAACGTCGTCTGCGTTTGATGCAACTGGCTTCACTACGTTTAATATAAAATACAAATTAGACCCCTTTATAAGTGGACAGGAATTTGAAGTTAAGCTGTCTAATCATCAGGGTGGAAACGGTGAAACTGGTGCAATTCTAAGCCGGAGCGAGCCTACTAACACTGATGTGGTGACATTAGCTATTCCGTTGGATGACTTCCAAAATGCGAGAACAGATAGTGACTTATCGAGAGATGCTATCGCTCAAATCGTCATCAAAGCTGTACAAGATGTACCAGAAGGCGGAACTAGGCAGGCAGTTAATATTACTATCGATGAGATTTACTTCAGCAAGTAATAGAATTCTCTAGCATTGCAGAGAAAAAACAACTGCTAATGAATAAGGGGAGGCTTTGATGCTTCCCCTTTTGTCTTCTCGTTTGGAATAGGCAAAAGGCCCCAACTCGTGACTCGCTTCACGCTTTGGGGCCTTTTTTCGTTTTCCCG
>NZ_LASY01000078.1:0-6140 GCF_000973155.1 Grimontia sp. AD028
TACTACGATTGGTATAAGTTAACTCTCGTTGTAAATTTCGAGATTCGCCAATTCTTGCTGTTGTTCACGAACCGCTTTGGATTCGTCGTTACGCAGGCTTTCCAGATAATCCAAGTATTCCTGGTTGATGTCGCTGGTCACGTATTCGCCACTGAACACCGAGCTCTCAAATCGTTTGATATCAGGGTTGCCTTCACGAACAGCCTCTTCTAAATCGGTCAAGTCTTGGAAAACTAGCCCATCAGCACCAATGATTTGGCAAATTTCTTCGACTTCGCGGCCATGTGCAATCAGCTCATTTGCACTCGGCATGTCTATACCATAAACGTTCGGGAATCGGATCTCTGGTGCAGCTGATGCCATGTAAACACGTTTCGCGCCGGCTTCACGTGCCATTTCAATGATTTGCTCAGACGTCGTACCACGAACAATCGAGTCATCCACCAGCAGGACTGACTTGTCTTTAAACTCCGAGCGGATTGCATTGAGCTTACGACGCACTGACTTACGACGTTGCTGTTGACCCGGCATGATGAAGGTACGGCCGACATAACGATTCTTCACGAAACCCTGACGATAAGGTTTCTCTAGCACCTGTGCGATTTCCAGTGCGATGTCACAAGAAGTTTCCGGAATTGGGATAACAACGTCGATATCCAGGTCGTCCCACTCGCGACGAATTTTTGCGCCGAGCTTTTGGCCCATGTTAACGCGCGCACCATACACTGAAATCTTGTCGATGAACGAGTCTGGACGCGCAAAGTAAACAAACTCGAAGATACATGGAGACAACGCAGGGTTGTCTGCGCATTGGCGGGTAAACAGCCGACCATCAAAGGTCGCGTAAACGGCTTCGCCCGGCGCAATATCGCGTACGAAATCAAAGCCGACAGCATCCAGCGCCACAGACTCTGAAGCCACCATGTACTCTTCTCGGCCATTCACAGTGCGCTTGCCCAAGCAAAGTGGGCGAATACCATGTGGGTCGCGGAAAGCGATCAGACCGTGGCCAATAATCATCGCTACCACAGCGTAGCCACCGGTCACTTGTGCGTGCAATTCACGAACCGCTTTGAACACATCTTCTTCGGTGAGTTTTTTAGAGGCTACATTGTCGATTTGGTGAGCAAGAACATTGAGGAGAACTTCGGAATCTGAGGTGGTGTTGAGGTGACGACGGTCTTGTTCAAACAGAGATTCACGGAGTTGGTTGGCATTGGTCAGGTTACCGTTGTGCGCCAGCGTGATGCCATAAGGTGAGTTCACGTAAAATGGCTGCGCTTCGGAAGCACTGGAGCTACCTGCGGTTGGGTAACGGGCATGGCCAATTCCCACGGTTCCCTGCAGTCTTTGCATGTGCTTCAGTTGGAAAACATCTTTGACCAGGCCGTTCGCTTTTCTCAGGCGGAAACGGTTATCGTCAATGGTGACAATCCCTGCTGCATCCTGACCACGGTGCTGAAGTACTGTCAACGCATCGTAAATTGACTGATTAACCGGGGTCTCGCCCACGATCCCAACAATCCCACACATGTATGCTGTTCCTTGTAACGCGAAATTGAGCCCAGGGAACTTGTGGGTTTGCCCGCGAAGCTTGCCGCGGGAAAACCTTAGATCACCTTAGGCAGAAAGCTGGAGCTTTGCTCCAAATAAGAGAAAAACCACTCAATCACTACCCCAAATTTAGGGATTAACTGTGATTGTTTCCACTCTGGAGAGTTCGCCAAGCTGGTAAAGGCATCGAGGAAAAACAGTAGTGCCGCGACAATCAATACGCCACGAATTCCCCCGAAAACAATCCCCAACACGCGATCTGTGCCTGAAAGGCCAGTTTTTTGTACTAACTGACCAATCACGTAGTTGACAACCGCGCCAACAATCAGGGTGGCAATAAACAGCGCCGCTATCGCCGCACCGTTTCGAATCATTTCGTCATGAATATTTGTAAAGTAGGCAGCCAGTTGCGGGTAGAAGTTGCTCGCAACAAAGAAGGCACCAAACCATATCACCAGCGACAAGGCTTCTTTTACAAAACCGCGGACCAAGCTAATCAGAGCAGAGAAGCTGATCACGCCAATAATGATGTAATCTATCCAATTCATCTTTTAATCATCTGAGCGATTCGCGCGCATTTTAACAGAAAAAATGACGACGCAAACGTTTTCTTATGGGTTGAGTGGGTTAAATCTAAGCAGTTGGCCTTTCAATCCGGTCAAAGACTCTAAATCTGCAGTCATCGACTCAAGTTTTTCTTTTGAGATATCAGGGCCTACCTCGACACGGGCCAATTCACCTTCCTGAATATCACGCGGCATCAGTTGAGCGGGATAGCCTTTACTGCGGAGCGTTGATACCAGGTTTTTGGCATTGTCGATATTGCGGAAGGTGCCGAGACGGATCACCCAAGCAGAATCGACATAGCCATCTTTTGGTTCGGTGGCCTCAACAGACGCCGTCGAAGTCTCTGGTTCGTCGATGGTCACCATGACTGGCGATTCCGGCGGCATAAAACTTTCGACCTCTTCCGGTGCTTGAACAGGCTCTGCCAGCACGGACTCGTCGACTTCTTCACGCAATGGAATAGCTTGATAACTTTCTTCGTAATGTGCTTTCTCGCCATCAAATACATCGGGGAGGAAAATCACGCCCAGAGAAACCAGAATGAGCGTCCCGACCAAGCGATTTTGAAACTGGGTTGCCACGTTTACTCCTGTTTTTGGAGGTGGTCGGCGATTTCACCGACAGTATGGAATGAACCGAACACGATGAGGATGTCACCATGAAAGTCCAACGCCGTTTTTGCTTTCTCAAAAGCCAGCGTTGGTGATGCAAAGCCTTCAACACCATCAGGTAGGTGAGAAGTAATTTCTTCCCAAGAAGCTGCGCGCGGACCAGTCAGCGAAGCGGGATACCAGTGATCCACAACAGGCTTCATTTCCTCGACAGTAGCGGCGATGTCTTTGTCATGCAGCATGGCGACCACTGCATGCACGCTACCATTAGCCGCGTCTTTCAGTTCTTGAATCTGTTTAGCTAGGTAAGCCGCAGAATGTGGGTTGTGCGCCACGTCCATCAAAATCAATGGAGATTCAGAAACGCGTTCCATTCGGCCTGCCAGTTTGACTGACTTCAAACCATCAACGATGTGTTCATCAGTCACTTCCAACTCAGACAAGCCCAACGCCATCAGCGCCGTTGCAGCATTTGGCAGCGGCAAGTTAGGCACTGGTAAATCGCGCAAATCAAATGCGCCACATTGCCAATGCCACACATCGCCTTCCTTTTCATAGGTGAACTGGTAACCCACCTGATGGAGATTCGCGCCGATATCATCGGCATGGGCAGCAACGCTTGCCGGTGGCTCTGGCTGACCACACACTGCAGGTTTACCCGCGCGGAAGATCCCGGCTTTCTCGAAACCAATGACTTCGATGTCATCACCCAACCAATCTACATGGTCCACTGCCAAACTGGTGATCACCGATACATCGTGGTCAACGACATTGGTAGCGTCCAAGCGGCCACCTAAGCCGACTTCCAGTACCACCACATCAACTTGGTTATCCTGGAACAGCCAAAGTGCTGCCAACGTCCCGAACTCAAAGAAGCTAAGACTCGTATCACCTCGCAGCGCTTCTATCGCTGCGAAAGCTTCTGAGTGTCTCTCATCATCCAGCTCTTTGCCGTTAATGCGCACACGCTCGTTATAACGCACCAAATGAGGAGAGCTGTAAACGCCAACCTTATAACCCGCCTTGAGAAGAATGGTTTCGATAATGGCACAAGTCGAACCTTTGCCATTGGTGCCGGCTACCGTAATGACCGTTGGCGCGGGTTTGGTCAACTTGCCTTTGTTCGCAACCAGAGAAACACGGTCTAGGCCTAAGTCAATCGCGCTGGTATGAAGAGATTCAAGGTACTGCAACCATGCAGACAGTGGTGAATTTGCACCCGGAGAAATGAGTTCTGACATTTGTAATCTATTCTATTGTCCAATGCTTCAATCATATCAGTTAAAAGACAAAGAGCGCCATAAGGCGCTCTTTTGATGTTTATTTGTGGGACACTTATTCGTTATCGTCCACTGGCTCAGCTTCAACCACTTCGCCTTCCAATGGTTTATCGACAGATACCACCAATGGAGACTCTTGATTGGTCATCTTCGCTAGAAGACCACCGATTCGCTGACGCATTTCACGACGGTCGACAATCATGTCAATGGCACCGTGTTCCAGCAGGAACTCACTGCGCTGGAAACCTTCTGGCAGTTTCTCACGCACGGTTTGCTCGATAACACGCTGGCCTGCGAAACCGATCAGTGCTTTTGGCTCACCGATGTTCACGTCGCCCAACATCGCGAAGCTTGCGGTGACGCCACCAAAGGTTGGGTCAGTCAGAACAGATACAAAAGGCAGGCCTTTTGCAGACAAACGCTCAAGCGCTGCACTGGTTTTCGCCATTTGCATCAGCGACATCAGCGCTTCTTGCATACGGGCACCGCCACTTGCAGAGAAACAAACCAAGCCACAGTTATTTTCAATGGCTGCGTCCACCGCTTTTACGAAACGCGCACCGACAACAGCGCCCATTGAACCACCCATAAAGGCAAATTCAAAAGAAGCAGCAACCACTGGCATGCCCAGCAGCTCACCTTTCATAACGATCAGAGCGTCTTTTTCGCCACTTGATTTCTGCGCCGCTGAGATGCGGTCTTTGTATTTCTTTGAGTCACGGAATTTGAGCAGGTCTTTCGGCTCCAGCTCATCACCAATTTCTACGCGGTTACCTTCATCAAGGAAGGTTTCCAGACGCTTGCGTGCGCTCATGCGCATGTGGTGGTCACACTTTGGACACACATGCAGGTTACGCTCAAGTTCTGCGTGGTACAGCACCTGTTCGCAAGACGAACACTTGGTCCAGACGCCTTCAGGAATCGAAGCCTTACGTGAAGAACCGATATTGCTTTTTGTCAGAATTTTTTCAAGCCAGCTCATGAACGACCTTTTGTATTGGAGCACTCGCCGCTTACATCATTACCATGCACTGTTTCGCTCACCATGAGCGCGGTCTGTGCAGAGATGGGCAAGTGGCCTTGATATCTACGAATTCAACGAAGAATTAAAACACAACTTGTTAAGACTTTGGACAAAAAACTGGTACTACCTATTGTTAGTCCCACTTCTGTCTACTTTGCTTTGTAACGAAGAGGCGATTTTCCTCGACGCTTTGCTGGTTACAGTTGTTCGTCCGGCAGAAACAGCGGACCTACCGGCGAAGATGGCAATTCATATTCCGCCGGATAGTCGACCTCTACCAGATACAATCCTTCTGCTTTTGCTGTCGCTGCCGCTAAGTTGCGATCTTTGATTTCCAGTAGCCATTTCAGCCACTCAGGTTTTTGCTCCTTGCGGCCAACGGCAATCAGGCTGCCTGTAATGTTTCGCACCATATGGTGAACGAATGCATTGGCCTTGATATCAATGATCACGTAACAACCCTGACGAGTCACATTTATATGGTGAACATTTCGCCATGGACTGTTTGATTGACAGTGAGCAGCACGGAAAGAAGTGAAATCATTCTCGCCCAATAAATACTGTGCCGCTTCATGCATCAGTTTTTCATCCAGCTCACCATGATAGTGGCTGACACCATGACGCAGGATGCCCGGACGCAACGCGTGGTTGTAGATAACGTAGCGATAACGACGGGCAGTTGCGGTAAAGCGAGCGTGGAACTCGTCTGGTACTTCTTTGGCCCAACGCACTGCAATGGCATCTGGCAAATGCGTATTGACGCCCATTGTCCACGCACGAAGCGGTCTTGAGCCTTCAACATCGAAGTGAACAACCTGACCTGTGCCGTGCACGCCAGCATCGGTGCGGCCAGCGCACTGCACTTCTATAGGCTGATTGGCGATTTTGGACAGGGCTTTTTCAAGGTGTTCCTGAACGCTCGGTACTTCACGCTGGCGTTGCCAACCATAAAATTTCGCACCGTCGTATTCCACACCTAGGGCAATTCTCATCGTGTTTTCTCTGTATTGCTGGTTATCTAAGGCGGCGCATTATATACCCAAACGACCCGAAAATGCAGGATTCAGCGAGATTGACTGGCGTAGTGATCGCGGCGTTCCTTTG
>NZ_LASY01000079.1:0-36651 GCF_000973155.1 Grimontia sp. AD028
ACTATTCCTCGCGAAATTTGCCTCGAATTGAACGCATTCATGGCCTCTGAATACAAGTATCTTCAGGTTGTTTGGGTATATACACCGTAAAACGGCTGCCCATGGTATCGCCAGGCTCTAGCAAAATGGTACCTCCGAGCTTTTGCAGAAGCTTTTGTACCAAATGAAGCCCATAGCCGTGACCTTCACCTTTTTTGCTGGTGACACCTTTAAGGAAGATGCGTGAGTGGTCTTCTTCGAGAATACCTTGCCCTTCGTCCTCTATCTCGAATATGAGGTCATTGCCGAGATCGGTCATGGATAGCCTGACTTCCAAGCGTTTGTTGCTTAACGTGGCTTCAAGAGCATTGTCGATCAAGTTACCGATGATACTCACTAACTCTTCGCGAGGGATGTGATCGGGAATCTCTTTCATTGAGCTTTCTGGATCGATTTCGAGGCGTAAACCCAGTTCTTTGGCGCGGTTGTATTTCCCCAGCAAACAGCCCGCGAGGATAGGGTCAGGCACGGCTTCAACCATCAGGTGAATCAGCGCTTGATGGCTTTGGGTTTCCTGTCCAATGAGAGCCAATGCCTCATCAGTAGCACCGATTTGTATCAGACCCGCAATGGTATGGAGTTTATTGGAATACTCGTGGGACTGACTGCGCAGCGTGTCCGCATATTGCTGTATTTGAGTAAGCTGTTTACTCACGGCATCGAGCTCGTCTTTACGGCGGAAACTCGATACCACACCAGTGATTTCGTTGTCCTGAAGCAAGGGGAGACGGTTCACAATCAGGTTTCTGTCTTGCAGCCAAATTTCTTTATCAAAATGCGGTTTGCCGGATTTAAGCACATCCATTAAACGGCTGTCTGGCAGCACTTCTTCAATCGGGCGGTCAGTGAGCTTGGTGTTGGCATCTAATCCCAGCGTTTCAACGGCAGCACGGTTGAAGGTTGTGATACGCCCTTTGTTATTGACGGCAATGATCCCTTCGCGGACGGATTCAAGCGTCGCATTTCTCTCTTGAAACAATCGGCCTATCTGTTCAGGTTCAAGACCAAAAATCGCTTTTTTAAAGTGGTTAGCAAACCACAGACCCGTTAAGACACTTAACGAAAAGCTGATGGCAATAACGATATAGAGCGTGGCGATATAGCGGTTGATGATGTCATCAACGGACTTGAGCAAGAAACCTACCGAGACAATGCCGACAACCTCTTCGCTGCTGGAATCAAAGATTGGGGCTTTGCCTCTCACTGTCGCCCCAAGGCTACCCGTTGCTTTTTGAATGTAGGGTTTGCCGTAAAGCAAGGCGGGCTCGTTGTAATCGCCGTCATCGTCATACATGGGTTTACCTACCCGCTCCCAAGATGGGTGGGCGAGTCGTATGCCATTGCGATCTCCAATCACGACAAACCGGGCGTCATTCACTTCGGCCAGATCAATGGCCAGCGGTTGCAGGTATTCACTGTCTCTCTGTTCTGCTGCTTCAACCACGGCCGGCATGGCGGCAATCGTTTTGGCCACGTTTAAGGCACGCTGGCTGATTTGTTCGTCGAGAGAATGAGAAAGATAGAAAAGTGCAAACAGACCGATAAATCCAGTTTGCAGCAAGGCCATCATGCCAAGGATCAGCATCATGCGGGTTTTGAGCTTGAGCGCGCGAAGTGAAAACATCCAGAGGTGAAACCTTTTGTTTACTAAAGAGGGCGAGTTCGTGGTTTAAGCATACTCGCTATTATCTATCTACTTGAAATGATGATTCTTTGTTCTTTATCACGCAAGTGAACAATATGAACAAAATGTTTTTAAAGGTTTAAAAAAACATTAAAAACACAAGCTTTCCAGATCCGAGGTCACCAAATAGTTTGAAAGAGTAGGGCTAAGATCCCGAAACGGCGCATTGCGCAAAAACGCCATTTTGAGCGGAGTTTCGGCATAAATCTATCTCGTCCAAAGGACGGAACGACACGAGGAAAAACCTATGATTTCAAATCTGTTCGCCAAAAAACGTTCATTCGTTGCTGCATTGGCGCTCACGTCTGCACTGAGTGCGGGAATAGCTAACGCTGCTGTTGAAGAAGTTCACTTCCTTATCCCTGGTGGTGCAGGTGGTGGCTGGGATGGCACTGCGCGCGGTACCGGTGAGGCTTTGTCTAAAGCAGGTCTTGTTGAAACTGTTTCTTATGAAAATATGTCTGGTGGCGGCGGCGGTAAAGCGATTGCGCACCTGATCGAAACCGCTGATCAAGCTGACAATACGCTGATGGTGAATTCAACCCCGATTGTTATTCGCTCACTTTCTAAAGTTTTCCCTCAGTCTTTCCGTGACCTGACGCCAATCGCCGCGACAATTGGTGACTATGCGGCTTTCGTGGTACCAACCAGCTCGAAATACCAAACCTTCGCTGAGGTTTTGGCTGACTACAAAGAAAACCCACGTTCTATTGCGATCGCAGGTGGTTCCGCGCGAGGCAGCATGGACCACTTGGTTGCGGCTCAAGCATTCAAAGCAGCGGGTGGTGATCCGAAGAAACTGAAATACGTCGCTTACGATGCAGGTGGTAAAGCAATGGCTGGCATTCTGTCAGGTGAAGCTCAACTGCTGTCTACCGGTTTCTCAGAAGCACTGGCACTCAAAGATGCAGGCGAAGTTCGCATTCTGGCTATGACAGGTCCAGAGCGCTCTCCAGCAGCTGCGGATGTTCCGACTCTGAAAGAGCTGGGTGTTGATGCAGAGTTCACCAACTGGCGTGGTTTCTTTGCCGCACCGGGTTTGTCTGATGCACAAGCTGATGAATACGCTGCAGTACTGGAGAAAATGTATTCGACCGATGAATGGGCGGAAGTTCGTGACCGCAACGGTTGGATCGAAATCTTCAAACCTCGTGCTGAGTTCGTGACTTTCCTCGAAGGTCAGGAGCAAGAAGTGGGTGCACTGATGAAAGAGCTTGGCTTCCTGCGCTAAGCCTCAACGAAAAGGGCTCGGTTCTCCGAGCCCTGATTCAATTTAAGGCCCACGGATAAGGCCTTATCGCTTTTCAAGACGGACATTGCCGTCTTAATTTGCAGTTCAAGGAGTGTCACATGGTTGTCACTAAAGACCATATCGGTGGTCTCATATTTCTCTGTCTTTCAGTGGCATACGGCTACTACGCTCGTCAAATCCCAATGCTGCCCGGTGACGAATACGAACCTTTCCACGCTCAGACTTTGCCGATTGCCTTGTCGTATATGGGCGGCATTCTAGGTGTGCTCATGCTGGTTACTGGGCGAAGAGACGCTGCCGCGAAGTTGTCCCTGGCGGGGCTGGATTTTGTGTTGGTGGCGAAACTGCTGGTGCTGATAGTTGCATTCGCTTTTGCTCTGGAGTGGGTCGGCTTCCTGCTTTCTACCATCTTCTTTTTGGTTGTCGGTTACTGGATTCTTGGTGAACGTCGTCCAAAAACATTGTTCATTGCGTCTGTGCCGTTTGCTGTGGGTATCTGGTTTGTGCTGGCAAAGCTATTAGATATCTATCTCGCTCCAGGGCGCGCGTTTACCCAGTTGTTTGGAGGTTAAGGCTATGTGGGAAGGAATTGCTACGGGCTTAGGCACCGCAACTATGCCTTTTAACATTATGATGGTGGTCGTTGGCTGTTTCGCCGGTACCTTCATCGGTATGCTGCCGGGTCTTGGCCCAATTTCAGCAGTGGCGCTCATGATCCCGATTACTTATGGTCTGGATCCTGCGTCTGGCATCATCCTGATGGCAGGCGTGTATTATGGTGCCGTATTTGGTGGCTCCACTTCTTCTATTCTGATTAACGCACCAGGTTGTGCGAGTACAGTGGTTACTGCGTTCGACGGTTATCCTCTTGCTCAACAACGTCAGGCGGGTAAAGCCTTGGCGCTCGCTGCGTACTCCTCTTTTACTGGCGGTACGATTGGCGCAATTATTCTGCTGTTTGCCGCACCAGCACTGGCAAAGGTTTCGCTAAGTTTCCAGTCTGCCGACTATTTTGCCTTGATGATCCTTGGCTTGACCGCAGTCGCTGCATTTGCTGGTAAAGGTCAGGTGCTAAAAGCGATGGCAATGACGGTATTCGGTCTGATGATTGCGACCGTTGGTACGGATGTTATTACCGGTGCGCCGCGCTTTACGTTCAACAATATCGATCTGATTGACGGTATCAGCTTCCTGTTGTTGGCAATGGCAACGTTTGCTTTGGCAGAAGTGGTAATGACTGTGCTGAAAGGCCAGCACAAAGAAGAAGAACCAGATATGGACATGGCGGCGCTTGGCAGCATGAAATTGTCTAAAGACGAAGTGAAAGAAGTCGCCCCAACGGTAGCCCGTTCTTCAGTCTTTGGCTTTATCGTGGGCGTGCTTCCCGGTGCAGGTGCAACGATTGCGTCGTTCCTTGCTTATGGTTTGGAACGAAACCTCGCGCCAAAACGTCTGAAGGAGAAGTTCGGTAAAGGTGCATTACGAGGCCTTGCAGCGCCAGAATCAGCCAATAATGCGGCATCGACAGGTTCTTTTGTGCCACTGCTAACCTTGGGTATTCCAGGCTCTGGTACAACAGCGATCATGCTGGGTGCTTTGATTGCTTATGGCATCCAGCCAGGGCCGCGCTTATTTATTGATAACCCGGATGTGTTCTGGTCCGTGATCATCTCTATGTACTTTGGCAACATCGTACTGCTCATTCTGAACCTGCCGCTGATCCCATATATCTCGCGTCTGCTGGTCATCCCAAGACCGATTCTTATCCCACTTATCCTGTTCTTCTCCATCACAGGTGTATATCTGGTCAGTTTCAATACGTTTGATATCAACATGATGGTACTGATCACTGTCGTGGCAATTTTGCTCAAACTATTGGATTTCCCAATGGCGCCAATGCTCCTGGGCTTTATATTGGGCGGTATCATGGAAAACAACCTCAGTCGGTCGCTCATTATCTCTGATGGTAGCTTGAGCTTCCTCTGGGAAAGGCCACTGACGTTGACCATTATGTGCATTTCGGTGTTTGTTCTGTTGTTGCCTTTGATTCGTGCAGGCTTGGAAAAGCTGGGCGTTGGTGTGAAAAGGAGTCAACAGGCGAATGTTCAAATTGACCGAGGTGACGGTTAAAAGGACATAGACTGAAATAAATCTGAGGGCCACCGATGAAGGTGGCTCTTTTATATAAAAATATTGAACAGTGTTTTATATTTCTGATAGGGTGACTTGATATGTGATTCAAGTTGTCTTTAATAGACTGACGATACCGCAGGTTTGGGTATAAGATTCAAACCAAATGCCAAGCAATCAAATAGGGAGAGCATGATGAATCCAATGAAAGCACTGGTGCTGTCATTAATGCTTGTGTTGCCTTTATCGGCGCAGGCAGAGGAAGAGAGTAGCTGGGACAAAGCGAAAGAATCTGCAAGCGAGGCTTGGGGCTCTGCGAAAGAGGCAGGTAAGAATGCTTGGGATGCGACCAAAGAAAAGAGCGGGGAACTGCTCAACAACGCTGAGGAAGGTGGAAGTAACCTTTGGGACAGCGCCAAAGAGAAAAGCTCAGAGCTCTGGAATAAAGGCAAAGAGAAAGGCAGCGAACTCGTCGAAGAAGCAGAAAAGAAAGCCGAAGAAATGCTAGAGCCTGAAGAAACTGAACCTGCGCCAGTTAAACCTCTAGAACCAGAAAAATCTGAGAAATTTAACCAGTCAGCCTGAATGCACGAAAAGGCATAATGAACAGCATTGTGCCTTTTTTCTTAAATCGCCTTACGAACCCCTTCAAGTTCATCCAGTCTGGCCTCATGGCCAAGGATCGCATCAGCCTGTTCTGCAGGCGTCTTTAGTTTTTTTAACGCACCGTCCAGCATTAAATCCAACGTGTCGATAGATTTTGCACGACGAAAGAAAATAAGCCACTCGGTACGGTTTTTAGGCAAGGCTTGAGACATGAAACTCCGTTCATATTTTGTTCTGTAATAAGAGCATTTTAGCAAAGTTTACTAAAAGAGAGGAGCATAAGCTGCTCCGCAACAACGCGAGTTATTCGGGAATTTAAAAACTTAGAAAAAAATTGTCATCATCCTTCGTCTTTTTCATTTCCTCTTCGTCTTATAGGTAAAGTCCCTAAAAGAAGAAGCATTCTTATGATTAAAGTTGTTAGTTTTAAAATCTGTCCTTTCGTTCAACGTGTCACTGCATTGCTTGAGGCTAAGGAAGTCCCTTATGAGATTGAATACATCAGCCTCAAGGATAAGCCTGATTGGTTTCTGGAAATCTCCCCCAATGGGCAGGTTCCTTTGCTTATCACCGAAAGCGGCGTAGCTTTGTTCGAGTCTGATGCCATCGTTGAATACATCGAAGATGAATTTGGACCTTTGCAAGACAAGTTGAGTAACGAAGACAAAGCGGTGCAGCGCGCATGGAGCTATCTGGGTACCAAACACTACCTGATGCAGTGCGGCACCATGAGCAGCAAAGATAAAGCGACCTTTGATGAAAGGGCAAGTAAGTTACAATTGGTTTTCCAGAAAGCAGAGAAACAACTGACAGGTGACACGCGATTCTTTGACTCAAACACGCTAGGTAAAGTTGATGTTGCATGGTTACCGCTCTTGCATCGCGCGGCGATTATTAAAAAAAAGGCCGGGTATGACTTCCTATGTGGTCTGCCAAAGATGCAGGCATGGCAGCACGCTGTTTTAGAGACAGGTTATGCCGTGAAGTCAGTATCATCAGACTTTGTTGAACGATTCAGCGATTTCTACCTTAAAAACACCTATCTTGGTGAAGGCAAAGATGTGGCGGCTAGTCAGTGCGGATCATCAAGCTGCTGCGGTTAAGCGATTTAACTTTAAAAATAAATACACTTGGCTGGTGGGAGACATCCCATCAGCCAATTTCCGTTTATGTAAGAGTAAGCAATGACAATAGAAGCCATTTGGTCTGAGTATCAGACAAGTCTTAAAGCGTTTATTCGTAGCAAAGTCAGCAATCCGGACGATGCGGAGGATTTGCTGCAGGACATACTGGTGAAGACGTATACCAGCCTGCCTTCATTGCATGAGCGCAGTAAGTTAAAGCCTTGGCTGTTTCAGATAGCGAACAATGCCATCATTGATTTCTATCGGAGAAAAAGGTTCGACAGCAATGATAGTGATGAGGTCGGTACCGAACTCTGGCTAGATGAAGAATCGCCTTCTGTTGTCCAAGATCTTTCCAAATGTATTCTCCCATTTTTACATGGTTTGTCTGAGAGTGAGGCAGAATTGCTAAAGGCGATTGAGATAGACGGCGTGAGCCAGAAAGATTACGCGGAAACTCATGATATTAATTATTCAACGTTAAAGTCGCGGTTAAAGAAAAGTCGGCAGAACTTGATGGGCTTATTCAATCAGTGCTGCAAGTTCTCGTTGGACAGCCAAGGCAATCTGCTGGAGTACGAACGTAGGGATGGCCATTGTTCTAAGTGTTAGTGTTCCATAGAAATGACTGAATTGGGAGTTGAGTGGCGTTTAACGTTTAACCCTCTGTTATTTTTAGAATCAATGCAGTTGAATAAATTGCGTCAGGTCAGTTGACCTGAATGGCATGGATGGTGAGGCGAGTATGATTCGTAAAGTTGGCCCTACAGAAATAAAAGAAAAACATAAATTTACGTGTCACTGTGGTGGTGTGGAGTTGGAGCTTTCTTTACCGAATGGTATTGATAAACCTCGCCGCTGTGACTGTTCAATTTGTCGCAGAAAAGGGGCCGTGGTGGCTTCTGTTAAATTGGATGGCATTAACATCGTCAAAGGGCAGGAGCTCCTCAAGCTGTATACGTTCAACACCCACACAGCAAAACACTATTTTTGTTCAGAGTGTGGTATTTACACACACCACCAGCGTCGCTCAGATCCTTCAGAATATGGTTACAACGTGGGTTGCCTGGAAGGTGTCAATCCTTTTGATTTGGGTGACGTTGTCACTAACGATGGTGTAAACCATCCTGCTGACCGCTAAATACAAGGATGCTTCAATGCGCTTAGCTCTGATTTCAGATATACACAGTAACGTTTTTGCATTGGAAGCAGTGCTGAGTGACATTCGTCGAGAAAGTGTCGACGTTATCGTTAATCTCGGTGATATCTTGTATGGACCTATCGCCCCATGTGATACGTTTAATTTATTGATGCAGCATGAGATTGTTACGATTCGTGGCAATCAAGACAGGCAGATTTATGAGGCGCAGGAAGCGGAAATTGCTTCAAACCCGACGATGCAGTTTATTCTGGATGATCTTGGCGCAGCGCCCCTCGAGTGGATGAAATCTCTACCAGCCACCATGCAATTCAATGAGGATGTATTCTTTTGTCATGGAACACCGGAAGACGATTTGGTGTACCTGCTGGAAGATGCGTCAAGCGGAAGCCCGGTATTGAGAAGTGACGACGACATAATGACGTTGTTGGCGGGCAACCCAAGCCACCTAATTTGTTGCGGTCATACCCATTTAGCAAGATCAGTTTCGACGCGCAGCAATCAACTCATCGTTAATCCCGGCAGTGTGGGACTTCCCGCCTACAAGGATGACGAGCCTTGGGTTCATGCGATGGAAAGCTTTAGCCATCATGCTTCATACGCAATTGTAGAAGGTGAGGGTAAAAGCTGGAGCGTGAACCACAAGCGAATCGATTACGATGTTCGCAAAGCCGTTGAAGCTGCAAAAAGCAGAAATCGTGATGACTGGGTTTCGTTCCTAAGCACAGGACGTGCAGTTAACTGAGCAACGCGATTTCGCCGCCTATTAATCAATTTAGGGGACGTTAATGGCTAACAAATATCAGTTCTTCACCATTCCAAATTCAAACAGACAAAAGTTTACCTATTTGGACATGGCTTCAAATACCTTTCTGGAAGAAAAGGATGCTCTGCTGGCACAGGGTTATGAAGTAGAAGATGACTCGATATATGCAGATTCAGCACAGGAAGCGGTAGAGAAGTACAAATCAAATTACATCTATGCGCTAGAGGAATACAACACGTCAAGCAACCCGTTCTATAGCTTGATTCTTATATACAAATGTCTTAAAGGTTTGTTTGTAAAGGCGAAATAAGAACGAAAGGAAGTAAAGCAGCATAAGGAGGCGTTTCGCCTCCTTTTCTGATCATGGCGTACCGATGACGAATTCACGCTCGATGATATTAGTGGCTTCGCCCATTGTCCCTGATTTGGCATCAAACGGAGAGCGAATGGTATTGCCGGAAATATCTTCTAATTCGGGACTGACGATAAGTTTATAGTTCCCACTATGCCACGCTGTTTCCGGGGTCAGTGTCCAGGTGCGATCTTCGCTGACCAACTTTCCTCGAAGGGTTTCTCCATCAGGACCCTTCAATCGAATGAGTCGCTGTGCTGCGTATCGGTCGATGATTCTGTCGAATGTCACCACAAGTGGTTGCAACCCGTTTGCTGGTGGTGTGGTCAATTCCCAATCAGCGGGCACGATGGCGTGTCGCTCAGGGGCGATCACATCAAACTCAATGACCTGATCTTCCCCGATTGCTTTTCCTACTGCGTTTTTCATAGACCCAGAGACAACAAGTCGATATTGGTTACCTTCTACCAATGGAGCACCAGCATGGACGTTTGGTCCTACCGACTGTTTAACCCGGCCTGGGTCAAACAGAAGCGTGACTCTGCGTTGCTCGCTATCCCAAAGTTCGGTGTAGAGGTTGAGAAACGGGTTGACCACTCTACTGCCGTCTTCGCGTTCAAGCCGAATATGACTTTGGACTTGTCCCCGAGCCATTGGCTCCGAAAAATGAAGGTAGAAGCGAAGCGTGTTGGCAGGAATAGCAGATTGAGAGGGGGTGTAGCTAAGCAAAGCTGCTTGAGCAGTGCTTACTGCCCAAGAGAAAAGGAGCACGACAAAAATTATTTGTCGTGCTGCCAGACTTAAAAACGTCATCGTTAGTATTTAACAGGTGGCTGTGATTTGTAACCGAACGGATCGGGACCATCAGCCCAGTTCATTTCAACGACGTGGTCAGCGCGGTCAAAGAAGAATGGCAATGGCAGAGTATGCAAATCAATACGGCCAACGTCTTCAGGGTGACGACGGATGGTCGCGGCCCACTGATCGTTGATCAAATCAAGATGCAGCGTTCCACTCATTGGCAGTGGGAATTGATAAACACCAGCAACCTGGAAAACAGGATTCACACCTTCACCTGCTGGCATCGCTTCTGCTGCCGCAATAGCACTCAACGGGATTTGGGCTGCACTGCGATTGGTGTTCGTTACAACAACGTAGTCATTTTGGTCCATACCGCTAGTGAAAGAGACGATGTCGATAGGGGTATTGCCATAGCCCATTTCACCAATCATGGTTCCACGCACTTGAGCGCCGTCTTTCAACTCGTCGAGAGGGATCTTCACGATAGGCGTACACGCGTATATAGCGATCAGCGTTGGTTTGCCATCCAGCTCACGGATGGTTTGCGTGATAATCGGTGCGCGGGTCTCATACTGAGCATGAACTGCGTGCCAGATTTCAATTGAAGTCGTGTTGACTTCACCCTTGAATGGGAAAGGGATGCGACGTAGTTTCGAAGAAAACACTTCATTGGAAACACCAGCCACAAAGATTTCACCGTTGTAAAAATCAATGTCTGTGATCGCCAGTGAATTCAGTGGCTGACCAAACTCTAACGTTTCGTCGGTAGGAACAGGGCCAACACTGATAGAGGTGTGTTTGGCGGATTTCAAATTCACTTTCTTCAATTCACCGTTAGAGACTTTCAAAACGGAAGCCTTTGGTTTTGGGCCATGGCCTTGGTGAACAGAAAGGTAGATTTCGCCTGTAGGCTTGTGAACAGCCATATCATTGATGCTGATGTCCTCAGCAGATGCACCGAGAAGATCAGCGATCTTTTGATCAATGTTTTCAATAACGGTTCTGCCTTCGAAGGTTTGAGCGCGGCCCCATTGGTAGCTGCTTTGATCGCCAAATGACTTTTCTGGCAGGTCAAAAGCATGCACAACGCCTGCTTTGCTATCACCAACAAACAGAACATTGTTGGTATCGAAAGCCAAAGCACCCGCTGATTGAATGATCTTATCTTTTGCTAGTGCGGGTTGAGTGAGGGCAAGTGCCATTCCCCCGACCAAAGCAAAAGTTTTGATTTTGTTATTAAGCATCACTATATCCCTTAGTTTTTATATGAGAGCAAGGTGTATTAGCTTAACCGAAAGTAAAGAAATGCTTTCTTCTCGAAAACGGGACTGGAAGCATTTAATTTCAACAAGATCAGTTAACTAGCCACACGCGATACTGTTTATTACTGTCTTATTAATAATTGTGCATATGACAAAATAACCCTAGCCAACAACTTGGGGCCTTGCCAAAAGGAGTGATGCATTGGAGTGGGGGAGCTGCCCTTAGAAAAAGAGTTGAGCCTCCAATATGGAGGCTCACTAATTGTCATCAGGGTTTCTGATTAGGCTGGCTTTTCAGGTGAAGAAGGAAGCTGTCCTGATGCCATATGAAGGTGCACATCCTGTTGTGGGAACGGGATAGAAATGCCTTCTTTGTCGAAACGTATTTTCACTTCTCTTGTCACATCCCAGTAAACATCCCAGTAGTCGTCAGTTTTCACCCAAGGGCGAACGATAAAATCAACAGACGAACTGTTCAGAACATGTAATTTGATCATCGGTTCAGGTGCACGCAGGATGGCAGGATGGTTGCTGATGATGTCAGTCAGTACCTTCTCAACATATTCAACGTCGTCACTGTAGCTAACACCAAAAACCATATCGACACGTCGAACCCGCTCATGGGTAACGTTTTTAATCACATCACCCCAAATCTTGCTGTTCGGCACGATGATGATCTGGTTATCGAAGGTTTTGATGGTGGTGTTCACCAAGCTCATATGACTCACTTTACCTTCTACGCCGCCTGCCTGAACGAAATCCCCCACATCAAACGGGCGGTAAATCAAAAGCATCATGCCTGCTGCAAAGTTAGAGAGGGTATCTTGCAGAGCGAAACCGACGATAACACCAGCAATACCGAAACCCGTGAGAATAGGCGTGAGGTTCAGACCAATCTGGGAGAGGGCGATCAGAATACCGATAAACCAAACCGCTTTACCGGACATAGAGATGAAAAAGTCCTGCATCAGCACAGAGAACTTGAGGTTCTTCGCGGCTACTGCTTTTTTCACGACTTTACGGGTCAGGTTCGCGATTTGTCGGGCAATCAGCAGAATGATCAAAAAGACGATGAGCTGGAAGATATGTTGTGGCGCATTTTCAACAAACCAATTCCAGAACTTGCTTGACCAGGTTTTCACGATCGAAAGCAACACGTCACCGCTCAGCAAATCCTGTGTCACACTGCCAGTCGCTTCAAAGTAAAGGCGCTTGTACTCCGCCGTTTCAATACCGACTTTGTCGGAAAGATCTATCATCACCGAAAGGCTATTGGTTGTGATGGCCATGCGGCGCTGGGTAATGAGCTGCCTGAGTTGGATGACAGCTTTTTCAGATTCTGGTGCGACTTTCAATTGGGCGTCATCTGCGCTGAGTTGTTGACGAAGGTATTCAACGTTCGCAGCAACTTGCTCGGTTCGGCGGCTAATTTCTTTTTTAAAGGCTTCTTCTGCTGTTGGTTCGATGGCATTGAGTTTTTTCAGCCAGTCGATGTTCTGTGCTTGCTCCTCGTACATGCTGTCGAGGTATTTACGGGATTCTTCGTATTCCGACAGAATGGCGAACTTGTCTTCGCTTTTGGCCTCGCTTAATTGCTCGGAAAGCTTGGATGAGCGTTCTACGAGATATTTTACCCCTTGGTTTGCGTACTTCTGCTGCTGTTTGATTTGTTTGATCAGAAATGCGCGGTCGAAGCTGTCGTTTTTCACACCACTGGCAATGATTGAACGGAGCTCCTCGTTCTTCTGAAACATTTGAAGTTGCAGTGCCAGTTTGTCTTCGCCACTGGCTTTAGATTGCAGGGCAACGAGATCACCGAGCTCTTTATTCAGATTGTCTATCTGAGATTGCCATTGACTGGCAGCGCTGGGTGTTGTTGCCGCTGCGGGCGTCGAGGTCTCAGCGTTAGCAAAACTGACAAATGAAAACGAAAAAAGAAGGAGTAAAAAAGGCAGACTCAATGCGTTACGCCAACGGGGGGTCATGAACGTCTCTCCAGCATAATAAATATTGATTAGGTAGTATGGCACTTAGCATTCATGCAAACACTGTATGTCGATCTCACATTTGAAGATTTCCCCAAATATCCGAGAACCTTATGAAAAAACTAGGCTTTCTCTGTCATTGCTTTGTCTGAATACAGAAAAATCTAATGACGAATTACTCGACTATCCGGCATCTGAGTCGCTGGGTATGAGAAGAGATAGAGCAGTTATTTAAAGATTCAGGCTTAGATGAAATACGTTGAATATACAGTACTAATTTTACCTAACTTTACACTGGGCTGATTGTTTAGTGTTCAGCTAGAGCGCAAGATATACCCAAATTCAATGAGGATATGGAGAGTGGTAAAATGAGTACGTCGTCTTTGTCTAAGCCGACCAGAATGTTTCACTGGGGTGTTGCGATATTGTTCATCGCGGTTCTGGCGTTTGGTTTGTATGTTGAAGACTTACCAAGAGGCCCAGAGAAGGGTGAGATGATTGGCCTGCATAAATCTTTTGGTTTTCTCGTTTTACTGCTGGCTGCTGCACGTATTGTTTGGCGCTTTAAAGAAGGCCCAATTCCAGTCATCCCGGGCTCACCAAGTTGGCAAGAAAAAGCAGCCAAAGCGGTTCATCATATCTTGTTACTTGCGACACTCTTGATGCCAATTTCAGGTATTGCTATGTCAGTAGGTGGTGGTTTTGGTTTGTCTGTATTTGGTATACCTCTGATCCCAACAGGTGACAAAATCGAATGGCTTGGTCAGGTTGGTCATGTTACCCATGAAGTGCTGGCGAACATTGTGATTGCCACGCTGGTGCTGCATATCGCTGGTGCACTTAAACACCACATCATCGATAAGGATGAGACTTTGAAACGTATGTTGGGTAAATCCTAACTCTTCTCCGCGCTAGTCATGTGGATGGCTGGCGCGGAGTGTTTCTGCTGATATTCGAGACACATCTTCACTTTTTCTTTTTCTGGTCTTGTTAAGCTACCAATTGAGTATGCACAGTTCGCAGTCGTGCTTTTTCAAACCATTGGAAGGGAAAACGATGCGAAGAATCATCTTCAACCAAAAGGGTGGTGTTGGTAAATCCAGTATAACGGTTAACCTTGCGGCGCTGAGTGCAGCAAGCGGTAAGAAAACACTGCTCATTGACCTCGATATTCAAGGAAACAGCAGCCATTATCTGGGTGTGGATATCAACGCCAAGAACGACAGAACGATCGCTGATCTTCTCGATCAAACCGTTTCTTGGTTTTCTGTTTCGACCCCTATCAAAAACTTCCCCCAAGCAACGGCTTACGAAAACCTCGATATCATTCCTTCAAGTCCAAGGCTGGCTACCTTAGAGCCTGAGCTCGAGCGACGCTACAAGATATACAAGCTACGTGATGCATTAGATGAGCTGGAAAAAGAATATGAGCGCATTTACATCGACACGCCGCCTAATCTCAATTTCTACAGCAAGGCGGGACTGATTGCGGCACACAAGCTGCTGATCCCATTTGATTGCGACAGCTTCTCTCACCAGGCTCTTTTGACTCTGATGGATAACCTTGCCGAACTTCGTGATGACCACAACCGCAAACTGATGCTTGAAGGGGTAGTGGTCAACATGTTCAACGCGCAGGCGAAGTTCCCAGGGCAAATCATTGAGAACGTGAGAGAGTTGGGTTTGCCTTTGTTGGAGCCATTTATTCCGCAGTCAGTGAAAATGAAAGAGTCGCATTACCACCAAAAGCCGCTTGTTCATTTTGCGCCCAAACATAAACTCTCTGAGAGTTTTCAGGCGTTGTACGATCAATTAGAAAGCTCAGTAGAAGAACCAGTGCGTGACAAAACAGCGTAACCTTTGACAAAGTTACATAAAGGCGTAACATTTAATGGTGTTACCTATTTATGTAACTTGGAGGTTGCATGAACATCAGTACTGCCGGCGTCATTACCGGAGATTTGGTCGGTTCAACAGAAATGGAAGAAGCACTGCGTCGCCAATGCATTGATGCGATAGAGCAGTGCTTTTCTGCGTTTAGGGAATCAGCGAAAGGTGAGATCTACCGTGGAGACGCTTTTCAAATCTACACCGTTGAACCTGCTTCGCTGGTGGAAATGGCGGTAAAGCTAAGACTATCCCTGATTGCTTTGGGGCAAGATGCCAGATTATCACTGTCGGTCGCCGCAGCCAGCGAGCGAGAGTTGCCAGTGCGAATGGCGAATAACTCTGAAGCTTTCACCTTGTCGGGAAGAAACCTGGATGCGATGAAAAACGCCAGACTGACGTTTTCTTCTGACAATCAGCCTTTTACGAGCGATGTGAAACTCGTTCTCTCTTTTCTCGATGATCATCTAAGTCAGTTGACAGTCAAAATGGCACAAGCACTGTTGCTTTGGTTCGATGATCCGTCGAAACCGCACGCTGAACTCGCTGAAAAATTTGGTGTAAGCCGAAGCGCGTTCACAAGAATTATCAATCGTGCCAATTATGGACGCATTGAAGAAACACTCTGCTGGTATGCTGACAGGCTGGAGAGATATCAAAGGAATTGAGTGCTTTGCTGACCTTAATATTAGTGCTGGTGGTTATCCATATTGTCACAGAGTTTTACGTGATCCCGTTGTTGGAGGCCACGAGACAGGGAAAGATTTTGGTTGGCGCTGTTCAGGCTGCCATAGCTTTTGTTGCGTTCACCATAGCGGGAATACCCGTTCTTACTGCCTTCATCGCTGCTTTGGCGCTCGCAGCGCAATATGCGGTGATCAGCCATAGCATGGCGATACCTGCGGAAAGGCTCCGCGGGCTGGTGTTGAAACTCACGCTACATATCGTTTTGATTGCATTGATTACCGCTTTTGCCGTTACACCGGAACAGCGACACACGGCATGGGAAGCCGTTGTTGAAGTTAAATGGCAGACATTACTTTGCTGGGGACTCGCTTATCTTTTAGCGCTTAAACCTTCTTCTTCAGCGATTGCTTTGATTTTGCAGAACTGGACGCAGGAATTAACCGCCACTGAAGATGCTGCAACCAATCGACCTTTAAAAGAAGCGGGGACGTTTATTGGCTATTTTGAACGGGCGCTGATTGTGACCTTTGTACTTTGGGGGCAATTGCCTGGCGTGGCCTTGGTCTTAGCGGCCAAATCCGTTTTCAGGTTTGGGGATTTGAAAGATCATGGCAGCAGAATGTTCACGGAATATGTGATGCTGGGAACCTTTGCCAGCGCCATGTTCGGCATAGGCTGCGGTTTGTTGGGAGACTATCTTGGCAAGCTGTAACAGCGAAATAGAGAGAAGGCACCACAAGGTGCCTTCTTTGTTTTATTAGTGTGCCAGTCTTTCTAGCTGACGTTGTTTCCAGATTGATGCGCCAATCCCTATCGCCAGTGAGCTCACTATCACGCCCAAAGAAACAGGCGTTGCGATCGCAAATGGCGTGTCGATCAACAGCATCTTCACACCAATAAAGCACAGCATAAATGCCAGCGTATGGTGTAGGTAGGCGAACTTGTTCAGCATGCCGCCCAGCACAAAGTACAGAGAGCGCAGGCCAAGCAGCGCAAACACGTTGGCCGCCAATACCAGGTACGGTTCCTGGGTTACGGCGAAGATCGCCGGGATTGAATCCAGAGCGAACATCACGTCAGTCATCGCAATGACCATCACCACCACCAGCATTGGAGTCGCCAGCAAGCCTAACGAATCGCGGATAAACAATTTATTGCCATGGTAATCCGGGCTCACGCGCAGGAAGCGTTTGACCAAACGCACGGCAAAGCTGTCAGAGAACGACTCGTTATCCTCTCCATGCTGACGCCACATCTGCACGCCAGTCCAGATCAGGAAGAAACCGAACAGGTACAGAATGACATGGAACTTGGCAATCAACGGCGCACCCAGCGAGATCATGATGCCACGCAACACCAACGCACCGACGATACCCAACATCAGAATGCGGGGTACGTTTCTTTCCGGCACCTTAAATTGAGCAAAGATCAGTGCGAAGACAAACAGGTTGTCGACACTGAGAGATTTTTCCAACAAATAGCCGGTGACAAAGGACGTTGCTGCTTCACCGTTTGTCAGAGCGCTATTCGGCGCCATGTGTGGCCAGAAGAAAAAGATTGCAGCTGCAAAGGCAAAGGCCAGTGCAAACCAGAAAACACTCCAAACTGCTGCACTACGGAAACTGATCTTTCCGCGAGTGAGCAATAAGTCTATCCCTAACATCAGGAGTGTCAGAATGAGCAGGCCTTCATAACCTGAAAAGAGTTCGCTTAGGAACATGATACCTCCAGCATGCGGAGGGCACAGGAGAGGGGGATCGCCTGACCAACCGCACAGCTAAAATCGAAAGTTAAAGCCAGTGTGTGCGTTGGTCTTGTCAAAACACTTTCGATAAGTGTTCTCGCGTGCCGGAAGCGAAAAGCTACGGGATGACGACAGCGCGACGAAGTGACTACTCCCCAAAACGCCGCAATAGTAGTGCTTTTCAGGGAAATAAAAAACAAATATTTTCGGGAACTTTCTTTGCCTGTTTAGTAGTCATAACAGTTTGCAGTGACCAAAAAATAAAAAGGAATAAAAATGAAAAGACGCACTTTCATACAAGGGTTCGGAATTGCAGCCATTACCTTTCCTGCGTGGGCCTCTGATAGAAAAACACCGAGCCAACAGGAAGGGCCTTTTTACCCTGTGAAAGAAATCCCTGTGAGAAAATCCCTGATTCTGGATGCGAATTCATTAGTAGGCGAAGTAATGAATTTGCAGGGCAAAGTCTTAGACAGTAACGGCAAAGCACTAGCTGGTATAAAAGTGGAGATCTGGCAATGCGATGGTGTGGGACTCTATGACCATCCGCGACAGGCTGACACTGAAAAGTTCGATCCTGCTTTTGGCGGTTACGGTGCTGCAATCACGGATGTAACCGGTAACTACGAATTTGAAACCTTGTATCCCGTTCCTTACACAGGCAGACCGCCGCATATCCACGTCAAACTATGGGATGGAAGCAAAGAACTCCTGACAACCCAGCTTTACTTGCAGGGACAAACTGGCGGTGGTTGGTTTAGCAAAGAAAGAGAAAGGCTGCAGATTGCTCCGCAGCCTATAGAGAATGGCACTTTCGCCCAATTTTCGTTCGTGGTTTAGATACTAAATTTGGCGATGGCGGCAGACAGCTGCTGGTTGGATGTTGCCAGTTGCTGCACGTTCGACAGTGTCGCTTCGCCGCTATGGTTGAGCTTCTCCACCATGTCTCTGATAGTAGCGATGCTTTGACTGATTTCACTTGACGACTGGCTTTGCGACTTCGTGATGTCCGTAATCGTGCTGTTAAGCGTATTAATTTCGTTTACCGAGGCTGCCATGACGTCGAGATTGGTATCAACAACATCCGCCTTTTCAACAGCAACCATACAACTCTTCTTGGTGTTCTCGATGGCGCGAACAGCGCGTTCCGTACCGTCGTTAAGCTTGGAAAGCATCTCATTAATTTCAGAGGTACTTTCTTGTGTTCGACTCGCCAGGGCGCGAACCTCATCAGCAACCACCGCAAACCCTCGGCCTTGCTCTCCAGCACGTGCTGCCTCAATCGCCGCATTCAAAGCAAGCAGATTGGTTTGCTCCGCAATATCACCAATCACACCCAACACAGAGGCTATCTTCTCTGAATTCGCGCTCATCGCCTGAATGTCCGCCTCCATATCAGAGATCTCCTGAAGCAGAGAATTCACGCTGCTTACCGACTCTTTAACCTGATGTTTGGAGTCAAAGGTTTGCTGATTAGTCCGTTGAGTACAGCTCAATGCTTCTGAAGCACTTTCTGCGACAGAGTCTACGGTGGAATTCATATTTTCGATGCGGCCAACGACCTGCTCAGTCACTTCACTGTGATGAGTGAGGGTGTGATGATTGCTCTCGGTCTGGCTTTTCACCTGATCCACTTCACTGGAAATGTTCATTGTCGCCTGAGAGATGCCGCCGACAATATCGCGAAGGTTCTGGGACACTTCATTGATACCGCGTGCAATCACACTGATTTCATCTTTGGTCGTCACTTGAACGTGGGCAGTTAAGTCGCCTTGTGCAAGCTTCTTCATCGCGCGCATGATAGGAGAGAGTGGTTTGAGCAATTTGTTCACCAAGAACACCACTAACGCAGAAACCAAGATCACTTGCAATGCGGAGAAGATCAGAGAATCGGTTCGAGCGGAATTCACGGTTTGGAAAGCGAAGGCTTTATCAACCGCGACGGCGACATACCAAGGCGTACCCTCAACTTTTTGGATGTTGAAAAGATAAGGGGTATTACCAATGCTCATCTCGCTGACTTCGAAAGATTGGGCGATAACTGGCAGGGTTTCCGCGCTGATTTGTTGTGTTAGCTCACTCGCGGGCTGCAAGGTCATGCCGTCATCCACACTCGCAAGAATAGTCGCGTTGTTATCAAACAAAATTGCTTGAGTGCTCTCGCTGCTAATGCTCTTAATGTAATTAATCAACTGCGTAATGTTGATATCACCGGCGATAACGCCTTGTTCACCGTTGCTTCTCGTATACTTTTCAGCAATGGTGACGACAGGTTGGCCGCTTGCAGAGTCTTTATATGGCTTGGTGATAATGGGGCCTTCAGCACTGGAGGCTTGTATGTACCAAGGGCGCTGTCTTGGGTCATATCCCGCTTTCGATGGTTTTGCGTTGTAGCGAATCATCTCTCCGCCAGACGTGCCAACATAAACAGATTGAAAGCTGCCGGACGCTCTGGCTTGGTCGAGATAAGCGTAAATAGGTTGGCCATTTGCACTCAGGTCACTTCGTTGTGCGCTCTGAATAATACCGATTCGGGGTTGAATCCAGTTCTGAATACCCTTCGCTGTAGCGATATTCACAGAGTCGATATATTGCGCAACTGAGTTCTGGGTATAGGTCATTAACTGCTGATCTTGGCGTGTGAACTGCACGGCGGCAACAACAATAATGATGAACGCAATTGCGAGGGAGAGCTTGCTCTTGATAGAACGTGGCATAGCGCTGTCTCTTTTTTGTGATAGGTGTTAACCATGGTTAACAATTAGCTTAGGACAGGCCTGGAGAACATACCTAACAGGAATCTCAATTAGTTGATGAGAAATGAATTGGGCTTTGTTTATCGGAAGATCACTAATGCCAAGGCGATTTATAAAGTTGTTTAAGGCAGCACGCTATTGGCGGGCAAAAGTGACAACAACCAACCCTTTGTGTATGTTCAACAACTGGTTAAATATCAGACTATATGGACATAGAATCAGTTGGCTATTCCCTCAATAAAAATCAGCGTGCTTTCTCTATCCTTCCTGCTGTTTGGCTGTGATTCCCCGCCAGACAGCGTGCCATTGTCCCAGAAAAATCACTGTGAAGGTCAATCATCGATTGAGCGCCAGTCACTCTCATCCTACTTAACACCATATAAAGATGAACTCAGCGCCAAAACGGGCGTTTATGTGCTGGAGCAGGGTGCGGAAGCCATGATGTCACGGGCTTGGCTGACTGAAAGTGCAGAGAAATCCATTGATATCCAATACTTCATTTTCTCCGTGGATAACATCGGGCTGATTGCCAGCGACATGCTGGTTAAGGCGGCTGAACGAGGTGTGAAAGTCCGTGTGCTTGTTGATGACATCATGATTGAAGCCCGTGGCGATGAACTGTTGATGCTAGCAGGACATGAAAACATCGAGATTAAGATATACAACCCCAACGTGAATATCGGGAAAAACCTCGCTGAAAAAGTGAAGGTACTGCTGACTGATTTTCATGGTTTAAACCAAAGAATGCACAACAAAATCTTTGTGGTAGATAACCAGGTGGCGATTACGGGTGGGCGCAATATCGCAGACGAATACTTTGGGTTTGACCATGCCTATAACTTCAGGGACAGAGATGTGTTCTTAGCAGGAAAAGAAGTGAAGACGCTGACAACCTCTTTTGAAGAGTATTGGAATAACGATTTAAGCGTGAGCGTTGAAAAGCTTTTCCCTGAAGATACCTTCCCAGAAAATCCTGACTTCTCTCGCTTGCACGCCTATGCATGTAATCCAGAAAATTTTAACCCTGAAATTCGCGCTGAAATCGAGAAAGTGCCTGAGACATTTCGGTATCTGGAAGAGCAAGGTAAGTTAAGGTTCATCGAAAATGTTGAGTACATCTACGATAAGCCCGGTAAGAATGACAAGAGTGAATTCCTGGGTGGAGGCAGCATCACGCAAGATAAGCTGGTCGAGCTTGCCGACAGTGCGAAAGAAAGTATTTTGATTCAAACCCCTTATCTGGTGACAACAGCGCGCGACAGAGTATTTTTAAAAGAGCTTGTCGATCGCGGCATATCGATAAAAATCCTCACCAATAGCCTTGCTTCAAATGACAACCTTGAAGCGTTCAGTGGTTATCAAAGAGACCGCAAAGCACTGCTTGATACCGGCGTTGAGATTTACGAATTTAAACCTGATGCCAAAGTCAGACAAAGGGTGATGACAGAGCATATGGTAAAGCGTTTGCCTACCCAGCCAATCTTTGGGCTTCACGCCAAAACCATGACTATTGATGACCACACCACGGCGATTGGCACCTACAACCTCGACCCAAGAAGCGCGAATCTCAATACCGAAAGCATTACCATCATAAAGTCAGAGGTGATAACCAAGGATGTTCGTCGAGCAATGGAAGTGGAGTTAGAGCCTGAGAATGCATGGCGAATCACTGAAGATTTCAACCCAGACGATACCGTGTCTACCTCCAAACAGCTGAAGGTGAAACTGCGAAGAATTGTGCCCAAAAATATCCTTTAATGTCGTGCCCCTTCATGGGTATCAATTAAGGTGATTAACAAAAAGCACCTCAGAGAATAAGGTGCTTTTTGTTGGGCCAATGAATGAGAGGAACAAGACTGCTTAACCTGGAGCGGGCTCTGCCGACGAACTGATTTGGGAGAGCGTTTTAATCCACTTTTTGTTTTTGATTCGCAGCATCACTGGGATTAGTTTGAGTGTTTCCTCCAGCAAGACAGCGGCATAGACATACTGCACGGGGAGTTCGAACCAAAACGCCAGCACCAGCATCAAAGGAATGGCCCCAAACCACTGCGCCACCATATCCAGATACATGGTGAACTTGGTGTCGCCGCCGCTTTTAAGAATGCCCGACATAGACGTCATGGTCACTGAGCGAAGGAATATAGAAGCCAAAATGAAAGGGAAGAGCAGATACACGGCATCCAGCACTTCTGGCTCAATGCCATCGAACAACCCAATGAGCAAATCGCGCCCAATCCAAAGTAGGGCAACAATCGTTCCCCCTACCGTAACAGAAGCAATCAAACCTGCACGAACATAGGCATTGAGTTCTTGATGGTTGTTGGAACCTATCTTCTGACCAACCAACACACCAACAGCGGCAGCACAACCCCAGCTAAACGAACCCAGTAGTATTTCCAGTGGCGCGAGGATCGACATGGCTGCCAGAGCGGTGCCATCAATATTGCCGTAAATGGTGTGATAGGCCGTCATGCCACCACTCCAGATGATTTCACCGCCAATAATCGGCAGTGCAATGTTTATGAAGGCAACATTCTTGGTTTTCGCCCTCGCTGCAACAAATGAAGATGCCGTAAAGCTAAGTATTCTCTCAAAGGCATGAACATAGAAAAACAGGATCAATGTGGAAGCTGATCTGGCTACTAACGTTCCCCACGCAGCGCCCTCAAGCCCGAGGGCTGGGAAGCCAAAGTGACCGAAAATCAGTAGGTAGTTGAGAGCAACATTAAGGATCAGCTCAAAGACAAAAAGATACAAAATCACTTTAGGTTTTTGAATCGCTCTCAGGCCAGCTCCCCAAATCGCTGAGAAACTCGTGACCAAAACACAGAGAATTGAGATTTCAATGTAGCTGCTAGCCATCGCTGCAATCGCACCATCATTCGTCATCAAAGTAGAAATCTGATCTTTGAAAGCAAGCGCTGCACTGACCAACAACACAGATGCTATCACCGCGTGAATCATCCCGATATGAACAGTAACACTAAGACTTTTGTTATCCTTTGCCCCCCAATGCTGGGCACAAAAAATGGTAGTGGCACCTGCAATACCGACAATCACGTTAGACACAAACCACAGCACCCGCGAGCCAATACCAGCCGCCGCAACGGTATCACCGCCCAATGCAGAGAGCATGAAGGTGTCAATAAAGCCGAGACTTGCAAACAACACGCTGTGCAATGCAATGGGAACGGCAAGGAACAAAATATCCTTATAGGGTTTCATAACCATCCTTGGTTTTTCATATCTTTCAGGGAGGGGTATTTTCACTTTAAATTCAGAGTGATATTGATACATATCAGTCAACCTGATGTAGATATCGGTCGATTTGGGGAGATTAAGAAATCAAAGCTTTGTATGTACTATGGCTGGTAACACATTAGGATGAGTGTCATTCGGAATGTCTTTAGGAAATTGCAGTAAATTGTGCCAATAAGTGCATAATGGCGATATCGTCTGATCAGGCTGATGCAATACTTGGTCATTAGGCGAGGTTGGATGTGCTTGAAAGCCTTGTGTTTTTCTAAGTTACTAAGACGTTTAAAGTATTGAATGTATTAGAATTGAACAGTGAATTTTGCGACGAAATGTTCCAGCCTGTCTTTGGTTACCCGTTGGTTATTGGTATACCAACTATCCCCAGTTTCAGAACCAGATAAGGAATGGTCAGTTTGGACAGCCAACCACTCAACGAAATTCGCTTTAGAAGTGAAAGACCTGATAATCCCTAGATATTCGCCACCAGGTTCATATAAAGTCCCGCATCGCCACGTTAGCCACTCATCGAAGTGTGTATAGTGAACAACACTTTCTTCGCTGACAAAACCTACACCGCAGTAGCCGTAATGACAGAAATCAACCGCATGCCCCTCGATCAAAAGGTCGTAGACACACTCTGCTAGTTCGGTTCCAATTGGCAAATTAACTGTCATGTATGAATTTGTTTCACTATTTGGTCAAAGGTAAGAGAATTACGGGGTCATCGTAAAATATGCAGTTGTTTTTCTTTTTATTAGCAAGGCGAAAATAAAAAAGTTCTCATCGAATATGATGAGAGGGCGCTATTACATCTTGCGTTTATCAACAGCTCCCTTCTGCGCCTCTTTATATCTACGAATATTTTCATTTACGCTATTTGTTTTTTCAAAATAAACAATTGTTGGTAAAGGAATATCGTTAGTAAAATCTGGATTTCTTCGGTATCGAAAAATAAATAGCCGAGCGAGAATGAAAGCAGTGCCCATCGCTATGAAGAAAACTGAAGATTCAATGCGTTCGCTTCCATTTAATACTTCTCCGTTTCTCACTACTTCACTTTCAGGATTGAAAAAGGTGTAGAGACCAACACTCAAGAAGCATGGACCCATGATTGATATGCTAAGTCGCAGCTGGTTGTAGACCTTGGCAGCAAGACTCATTCCATACTCTCCAATCTGACACAAGAAAGTAGGCCTAGATTAAGCTATGTCGATGAGTGCTACCAGTAGTGTTTAGAGGTTTAGAGACTTAAATGCGTGAAGTGGCTTAGATGCAATAATCAAAACAAAAAAGCCTGCTCGAAAGCAGGCTTTTAAAAGTGGTGGGCGATACCGGGCTCGAACCAGTGACCCCCTCCTTGTAAGGGAGGTGCTCTCCCAACTGAGCTAATCGCCCGAATAAACGCTTGGGATGCCCTCGAAAGGGTAGTGCGTTTATTGGAATTTGGTGGGTCTAGGCAGACTCGAACTGCCGACCCCTACCATGTCAAGGTAGTACTCTAACCAACTGAGCTATAGACCCAAATTCTGATTCCATCCTGGTCAGGGAGGAATGGTGCGTCCGGGCAGACTCGAACTGCCGACCCCTACCATGTCAAGGTAGTACTCTAACCAACTGAGCTACGGACGCAAAGTATTTTCTTTCCAGAGAGAGCATGGTGCGTCTGGGCAGACTCGAACTGCCGACCCCTACCATGTCAAGGTAGTACTCTAACCAACTGAGCTACAGACGCATACCTTACTGATAATCAGTCTTGCTTCCCCTGAAAGCGGGATGAATATTAGCGAGTAGGGACAGGCGGCGCAAGCGCAAAACGGGACTTTTTTACCACATCTTGTGCGTTTGCTGGTTTGCTGCACAATTTGGCGCTTCTTACGCCAGAGTTTTTGTTTTTAAACGCATTAGGACGCGTTGTTTTGCGGTGCTACTTGCACATTGCATCGCTGAAACAACTGTTGCCAGTATCCAACATGATCTTTTACTGCTTTTTGGAAATTCTGATAGTGACTGCCGGCAAAATAAGCGTCGTTGTAGTTAAAGAAAACTTTATTGTCTGGTAATTGCCTGTGAAGGGTTTCCAGCGCGGGCTGCGCATCAAGGTAAAGCCCGTTGATTTTCGAAAGGTAGGGTTGCACCTCGCCGATGAAGAACTTATCGAACACGTTTCTGAGGTAGTTGAGGCGGGTCGGATCGCGGTTTGCGCCGCAGATGACCAAGAGATCATCGCGATAAAGCTGTTTGGTAATGGTGTTAAGCCAACGTGTGCTTTCATCCATGGAATAGAAAACGGTGCCTAGGTAGCGCTGCTTTTCGATGGGTTCTTGAAGAGAAACGATATCAGTGTCTTTCTCTGACAGATGAGCATAGGCATTAATGGCTAACAGCGCTTCACTGTGCGGAAAAGGCTTATCAGGCGCGATCAATCCAATTCCAGAAGGGGTGAGCTGCTGCCGCCACGCATCGCTGCTGATCAGCGTGTTCCAGTACACGGTACTGAGCTGCTGTTGCTTCTGCTTTTGGACTTTGAGCAATTGTTCGCGGAGGGCATCGCTTTCGACCTCTGCTAAGCAAAGTTCAAGTGTGTTTAACAGCGATACTTCATAATTGAGCTGCCGGAAGGCGTCTTGAACCTTGCCGAGAATGGAGTTTCTGTCGGCTATCAATTGAAACAATCCACACTCTCGCAGTTCATAAGCATCAAGCAAGCCCATCCGAACATCTTCGAGGGGTAAAGTGAGATCCCGCTTTCTCGGAAGTTCGATGGAAATACTGTCTTCTAACGGCAGAGGCTCAGTATTCACCACGTTGGCTAGGCGGCTCTGATAGTTTTCAAATTGTGCACGAGCCTTGTCTGATTCCAGACAACCTGAAAGTAGGAGCAAACCTGTGATGACGAAGACAAGTCTATGGGCCATTTTCTCGTTCTGTTAAGAAGTCATAGTCATGATACGAAGTATAAAAGAAGCGGGATCCAAAAAGAAAATCCCGGCTCAAAGGCCGGGATTTGTGAGGGGATGATGATTATTTCTCTGCCATTGCTAGCTGGAATTCATCCGGTTGTTTGCGAATCCAGCGAAGGCGAATACCCAGCAAAATTGCGGCTGAAGTGAGACCGATAATAATACCTACCCAGAAACCATATGCACCCATTGGTTCCACAATCCAATCTGTCATACCCAGTACGTAGCCAATCGGCACGCCGAGAATCCAGTACGCGACAAAGGTGCGCTCGAAGATGGCACGCATGTCCTTGTAACCGCGTAACGCACCGGCCGCAACGACCTGAATAGCGTCGGTACACTGATAGATGGCTGCGAGTAGCATCAGGTTAGCCGCGATGGCAACCACTTCTGGGTTGCTGTTGTAAAGGTGGATAATGGGTTCGCGGAAAATTACCGTCAGCGCTGCGGTAATCATGGCTGTGCTTAATCCGATCAGAATACCAAGTTTGGCGGCGCGGGCTGCTCCCTCTGTCGATTTCTCGCCAAGTTGGTGACTAACACGGATACTCACAGCGGTACCCAAGCTCATCGGCAACATAAAGATCATCGAAGAGAAGTTAATTGCAATCTGGTGTGCCGCAACGACCGTCGAACCCAGTGGCGCGATGAGAAGGGCAATCACTGCAAATAGAGTCACTTCGAAGAAAATCGCAGCTGCCACTGGCAGGCCCATTTTGAAAATGCGCCATAACGCTGGGAAGTCTGGTTTTGAAAAGTCAGCAAACGCGTTCACGCGCTGAAGACGTTTGTTCAGCTTGATGTAGATGAACATCGAAATGAGCATCAACCAGTAAACAATGGTGGTTGCTACACCACAACCCACAGCACCGAGTTCAGGTGCGCCGAACTTACCGTAAACAAATATCCAGTTAAGGGGAACGTTCGCAGCCAGACCGATAAAGCCAATGATCATTGCCGGTGTGGTGAGTGACATGCCTTCTGCTAAGTTACGAAGCACTTGGAACAGCAGGAATGCAGGTACCGCCAAAATGACCGCATAGAGATAACCAATGGTTTTTTCGGCTAATGCGGCTTCTACTTCCATGTAGTTAACAATGTGACCGGCGTTGTACAGCACAAGTGCGATAGGCACTGACAGCATCAATGCCATGTAAACGCCTTGTTGCACCTGAAAGGGGATCTTTGCTTGACGGCCAGAGCCGTTTAACTGTGCGATGATCGGAACCATCGCTAACAGGATACCAATACCAAACAGGATAGAAGGCAACCAAACACTGGTTGCAACGGCGACGGCAGCCATGTCGGTAGCGCTAACGCCACCAGCCATAACCGTATCGACAAAGCCCATGGAAGTTTGCGCGAGCTGCGCAATGAAGACAGGGATCCCCAATTTAATGATGGATTTGGCTTCCAGGCGATAGTTTTGCACCTATAACTCCGGAAAAGAAAAGTGAGGCTGAAAAGGAGTTGTATTATACGTTTGCAAAGGACGGCCACAATCGATACTTTTGTGAATTACACAAGATTTAGCTTTTTGTTTGCCTCACTATTAACACAGCCAGTTGCTGTTATCAGGAATCGTTATGTTTACAGGTATTGTTCAAACCACCGCAGAAATCATTCAAATAGAAAAAAAGACTAACTTTCAGAGTCATGCGCTCCGCATGAATGATGTGATGCGAAAAGGGTTGGAAATTGGCGCTTCGGTCGCCCATAACGGTTGTTGTTTGACGGTAACTAAAATTGACGGAGACCTTGTGTGGTTTGACTTGATGCAAGCAACATTGGCGCTGACCAATCTTGGCGAGGTCAAGGAAGGCGACAAGGTGAACCTTGAGCGAGCGGCCAAGTTTGGAGATGAAATTGGCGGGCACTCTATGTCTGGTCACATCATGTGCACCGCGGAAGTGGTTGATGTCATCGAATCAGAGAACAACCGTCAAGTTTGGTTTGAAGTGCCGGCAAATATCTCCAAGTACGTTTTCGATAAAGGTTACATCGGTATTGATGGCATTAGCCTGACTATCGGCGCGGTTGAAGATAATCGTTTCTGCGTTAACCTCATCCCCGAAACCCTGCAGCGCACCAATATGGGCTGGCGTGCGAAAGGGGACAGGGTGAACATTGAAGTTGACCCGCAAACGCAGGCGGTGGTTGATACCGTTGAAAGGGTACTTGCTGCCAAACAAGCTTAAGTGTTGTTCACTGATTACGTAGAAATGAAAAAGCCAGCAACTGCTGGCTTTTCTAGTATCGACTGCCTGAATATTTTAGAAAATCTGCTCGTCGTCAGCATCTACGAATAAGTTGATGGTTTTGTGCTGAGAGTCGATGATGAGATTCAAGTGAATAGCGTTACAGCATGCTGGGCAATCGTCATAAAATTCCTGATCACCACCGCTGGTATCCAAAGTAATGCGAATCCTGTGTCCACAGTGCGGACAATCGATCCCTCTTTCAGTGTAATTTTGCATGTTCAACTCCCTATCTGAACTGCGAGCCAATAACATGACGAAGAAAAGATAGCTGTTTCTTCTTGTGCTCATGTGTTTCCATTCTAAGAAGCCAAGAATGTTTGCTCAGTGAAATAAGAACAAAGTATGACCGAGCGCCGGAAATCCCGTTGAATTATTGGGTTGAGATATAGTTCGTTACAGTTGTATCCGGCATTCTTATTGGGATACGTAAGAATTTATTACAGAGTGTGAGTGTAAGTTACGTTCTGTGAGTGTCGTTCAAGAAGGGAGTGAAACAGTAGGGCAAAACTCGACATTTTGCCCTGATTTTGGAGATTAAGCCTCCAACATTTTGATGCTTAATTCGTCCAGCGATGTAAGTTTGACGTCGCTGATCACCCAGCGTTCTTGAGCGGCAACCTCATGTTCTGGCACGACAATTGTGCGCATCTGGGCGGCTTTTGCAGCCAATAGCCCAGTAAAAGAATCTTCCAAAGCGACGCAGTTTTGCGGGGCAATGCCTAAGCCCTCTGCGGCGTTCAGATAGACCTCTGGATGAGGCTTGCCATACTTCAAATGCTCTGCAGAGTGGCATTGTTCAAACCAAGCTTCGATACCCAAAGCTTCCAGCGTCGCGTTGATCAGTTTTAGCGGTGAAGAAGAGGCAAGGGCAATGCGCAGGTTGGCTTCTTTGCAGAGCGTTAGTGCGTGCATTACGCCTGGCTTCATCGGTTTATGAATCGAAACTAGCTCAATCACTTTGTCGAGGATCATGTCGCACACTTCCTCGCAGGAAGGGCCTTCCCAACCTTGGGTTTTATAATAATGCTTAATAATCTGGTCTATGCGGATGCCCGTGGTATCAATGGTGTCCTGACGGGTTAGTGTTACCCCAAGACCTTGTAGTACGGCGAGTTGTGCATCTTGCCAAAAGGGTTCTGAGTCGACCAACAGGCCGTCCATGTCGAAAATAGCTGCTTGGATCATGAGAGCTCCCAAAAAAGAAAAAGGCGCCAAAGCGCCTTATTCTGAACGATGATGTCTACACAAGAAAATCAAATCAGCTCAAGTTTGTTGATCAGCGCCTCGGTTTCAGCCAAATAAGGACCGCCGAAAAGTAGGCAGTGGTTGAGCATATGGTAAAGGTTGTAGAGGTCTTTCCGGTCTTCAAATCCTTCATCGAGTGGCCACACCTCTTCGTAACCTTCGTAGAACGCTTCTGGGAATCCACCAAACAGATAAGTCATGGCAATATCGACTTCACGATCTCCCCAATAAGAGGCAGGATCATACACAATTGGCCCATTCATGGTTGATGACGCATTGCCTTTCCATAAATCGCCATGCACAAGGCTGGCTTTCGGTTGATGGCCGTTCAGTCGTTCTTTTACTGCTTCGACAATGGTTTCTACATCACCAAATGACATGCCTCTTTCTTCTGCCAGCTGAAGCTGGAAACCGATACGGTGATCAGCGAAGAAATTCGCCCATTTCCGATGCCAACTGTTCCGTTGCTCCGTTGTGCCAATGAAGTTATCAATATCAAAGCCGTACTCGAGTTGTTCTCCCCATTGATGAAGCTTCGCCAGCTCCTTGCCGAGTAGATAGGCGTTTTCACTGTCAAGAGGTTTCATCGGAATGTAGTCCAGCACCAACACCGACTTTTCTTTAATAATGCCGAGATAAATGACCTGAGGGATCGAGACTTCACCGCTATTCGCGAGGTGACGAAGGCTTTCGGCTTCGGCCTCGAACACAGGCAAATTGTCTCGTGAATTCACTTTCACAAAGAAGCGCATATTCCCACTGGTAATGGCGTAACACTCGTTGATGTCACCTCCATCGATGGGCGTTTTTTCTTCGACTTCAAACTGCTGACCCAGAGCGAGCGAAAGCTGAACTGAGAGCGAATGCCACATAAGTGCACCTCTTCATGACGATGAAAATTGGTGTGATAACAAAATAGTAGCGCAATTCACTGGGAGTGATATGTGTCTAATCCCACAATCTGTGTCGGTTTTTTGAATTTTGGAGAAAATAAGACAAAGCCCCGTAAAAACGGGGCGTTAGAGAACGAAATACGGTCAACAAAAACTAGAAACTGGGTAACAGTTTCGTTGGCATGTATTTGTTGTGGCTGGCTTCTTTGAGGTGAGCGTTTGCCTTCTCGATATCTGGTGCGAAGTAGCGATCTTTATCATAGAAGGTAACGTGACTTCTGAGCTCTGCCTTGATTTGCTCTAAGCGCTGGGATGTTTTCAGCGGTGCACGGAAGTCTAACCCCTGACACGCAGCGAGGATCTCGACGGCCAGAATGCCTCGTGTGTTGTCGGCCATTTCCGCCAGGCGACGCCCTGCGAAGGTTGCCATGGATACGTGATCTTCTTGGTTTGCTGATGTGGGTAGGCTGTCTACTGATGCTGGGTGGGCGAGCGTTTTGTTTTCGCTGGCCAACGCGGCGGAGGTGACCTGTGCAATCATAAAGCCGCTGTTGACGCCGCCATTGTCGACAAGAAACGGAGGCAACTTGCTTAATCCACTGTCGATAAGCAGCGCCATGCGTCGCTCGGACAAGCTACCGATTTCTGCAATCGCCAAGGCGAGGTTGTCTGCCGCCATCGCAACGGGTTCTGCATGGAAGTTACCGCCGGAAATGATGTCGCCATCATCACAGAAAACAAGCGGGTTATCAGATACTGAGTTAGCTTCGACTTCGAGTACGTCAGCAGCATGTCGAATTTGCTGTAAACATGCGCCCATCACTTGTGGCTGGCAGCGCAGGGAGTAGGGGTCCTGCACTTTTTCACATCCTTGGTGGCTATCGCCAACTTCACTGCTGGTGTCCAACAGGTGACGATATGCGTTTGCGGCATCCATTTGCGCTCGATGACCACGTACGCGATGAATGCGTGGATCAAACGGGCGGCGGCTGCCTAATGCCGCTTCAACGGAAAGTGCACCGCACGCGGTGGCAGAAGCGAAAAGATCTTCAGCAGCAAACAAGCCTTCCAGAGCAAAAGCGGTTGAGGCTTGCGTGCCATTCAACAGTGCCAATCCTTCTTTTGGACCAAGCGTGATTGGCTCTAACCCAGCAATTTTCAGCGCCATCGCGCCGGAAATGATTTCACCTTTGTGCCTTGCTTGGCCTTCACCTAATAATACCGTGCTCATGTGGGCGAGGGGAGCCAAGTCGCCAGACGCACCGACAGAACCTTTCTTAGGAATACAAGGGAATACTTCGGCATTAATTAGCTTTGCCAGCGCATCAACCACAGAAAAACGGATACCGGAATAGCCGCGGGCAAGGCTTGAGATTTTCAGTACCATCATCAGGCGTACGGTGGCGTCATCCATAAACTCGCCAATGCCCGCCGCATGGGAAAGCACAATCGAGCGCTGCAGCGTTTCAAGGTCTTCCAGTTCGATGCGAGTATTGGCGAGTAAGCCAAAACCCGTATTGATGCCATAAACCACACGGCCTTCATCAAGCACGCTGGCAACGGTATCAACACTTTCCTGCATGGTCTCGGCGACGCCTTCGGCAAACTTAACCTGCGTAGGTTCACGGCTGACAAGGCGAAGATCTTTGAGTGTTAGCGCACCCGGAATGAGCGTTAGTTTATTCATTATTATTAGCTCCTTACTGCTTGACCGGAACGTTTGGAAGGTCGAGCAAAGGTAAGTCAAGTTGTTGTTCTTTTGCGCAGTTTATCGCGATACCGTATCCGGCATCTGCATGGCGCATCACACCGGTGGCAGGGTCATTGTGTAAGACGCGTCCTACACGTTTTGCTGCTTCATCTGTACCGTCGCACACGATCACCACACCAGAGTGTTGCGAGAAGCCCATGCCCACACCGCCACCATGGTGCAGCGATACCCATGTCGCGCCCGACGCGGTATTGAGCAGGGCGTTGAGCAGTGGCCAGTCGGATACGGCGTCAGAGCCATCCATCATGCCTTCGGTTTCGCGGTTTGGACTTGCTACTGAGCCTGAATCTAAGTGATCACGACCAATCACAATCGGCGCTTTCAGCTCGCCATTCTTCACCATTTCGTTGAAAGCTAAACCAAGGCGTGCGCGGTCTTTTAAGCCCACCCAGCAAATACGTGCAGGCAATCCCTGGAATTGAATGCGTTCGCGCGCCATATCCAGCCAGTTATGGAGGTGAGGGTTGTCTGGAATCAGCTCTTTGACTTTCTGGTCGGTTTTATAAATATCCTCTGGATCCCCAGACAGTGCAGCCCAACGGAAGGGACCGATACCCTGACAGAAAAGAGGACGAATATACGCCGGAACGAAGCCCGGAAAATCAAATGCATTTTCGACGCCTTTTTCCAGAGCCATTTGGCGAATATTGTTGCCGTAATCCAGCGTCGCTGCGCCGCGAGACTGCAGTGTGAGCATAGCTTTGACTTGTTCTGCCATTGATGCTTTCGCTGCGTCAACAACGGCGGCCTCGTCTTCTTTGCGCTTTTCGGCTGCATCTTCCATAGTCCAGCCCTGAGGCAAATAGCCATTTAACGGATCGTGAGCAGAGGTTTGGTCAGTGACGACATCAGGCGTAATACCGCGCTCGACAAGTTGAGCGAAGATATCCGCCGCATTGCCAAGCAGGCCAATGGAGAGTGGCTTATTGTCATCGATTGATTGTTGAAGGATGGAGAGCGCTTCATCCAAATCGGTGGCTTTTCTGTCCACGTATCCGGTGCGTAGACGGTAATCGATTCGGCTTTCATCACATTCAACCGCGATCATTGAAAAGCCGGCCATGGTTGCGGCCAGAGGCTGCGCGCCTCCCATGCCACCAAGGCCACCGGTGAGCACCCAGCGTCCTTTCGCTTCTCCGCCAAAGTGCTTATTGGCGACGGCAACAAAGGTTTCGTAAGTGCCCTGAACGATGCCTTGGGATCCAATGTAAATCCAGCTACCCGCAGTCATCTGGCCGTACATGGCTAGACCTTGCTTATCTAGCTCATTAAAGTGCTCCCAGTTCGCCCAATAGGGGACCAGATTAGAGTTAGCAATCAATACGCGAGGGGCATCTTTATGCGTTGGGAAAACACCTACAGGTTTGCCGGATTGCACCAGCAGGGTTTGATCGTCTTCCAGGCGGCTAAGCACCTCTACGATTTTGTCATAGCACTGCCAGTTTCTCGCTGCGCGTCCAATACCGCCGTAAACCACCAAAGCGTGAGGGTGTTCGGCCACGTCAGGATGCAGGTTGTTCATCAGCATTCGAAGCGGCGCTTCAGTCAGCCAAGACTTTGCCGTCAGCTTTGTGCCTGTCGGCACTTTGATAGTGCGTGACAGATCGAGACGTGGGTCATTCATTGTTTCACTCCTTGGTTTTCGGTGACCAGATGGTCAGCAAGGCTGCGCGAAATCGTCCAAACCAGACGGGCAGCAAGTCGAGAGGTATGGTTGTCTATGTCATAGCGCGGGTTCAGCTCCGCGATATCGGCAATCTTCAATTTGGGTAAGCTGTGTTTATCTTTGGCTTTGCCTATATGGCGAATTAGGTGTTCCACCAGAACGTAATCGACGCCATGTGCAGCAGGGGCGCTTACTCCTGGCGCCGTGGCGGCAGGGAAAACATCAATGTCGATGGTCAGGTAAAGGGCATCCATTTCAGAGATAAAAGTGCTGAGTTGATCTTCGACGATGGCGAGCGTGGCGGTGGTGAAATCCGTGTCTTCGACAACCAGAACGTTGAGGTCTTCAGCTTTATCAAATAGCGCTTGAGTGTTGCTGGCACGGCTTACACCTAGACAAGCGTAATGAAATGCCCATTGGCGGTTATGGCAGAACTCTGCGATTTGTGAAAACGGTGTACCTGAGCTGCCATTGAGTGCATTGCCAGAGGGCGTGCGGAGATCAAAATGTGCGTCAAAGTTGATGATGCCGATCTTGGGGATGTCCGAGGGGCTTTTCTGTAGATAGTGATTTGCCAAACCCTGAAACGAGCCCCATGCCACTTCGTGCCCGCCGCCCAAGATCAAAGGAAAGTGTTTTTGGCGCATTGCCTCAGAGATATTGTCTGCTAGTCGTTTCTGCGCTTTAGAAAGGTCATGATCATCACAGCATACATCGCCACTATCAAAGAGGGGGAGTGCGTGATGGTGCCACGGCAAGCTTGCAAGCATCTTACGGATTTCGTTAGGTGCGGAATACGCCCCAACTCGGCCTTTATTGCGAGACACGCCTTCATCACAAGCGAAACCAATCAACATACAGCCGGGCTGATTTGCTTCGTCTGCGCTTTGCACTTTTTGGTGAAAGCGGAGACCGCGTTCGCCATCTTCTGGATCTGTCCGGCCTTGCCAGACGCTCATATCAATCGTCATTGGCTTTGACTCCTTTCAGATAGCGCGCATGAAGTGGCGCAAGGCCCACTTGATAGCTGAGCTGTGCTGGAGATGTTAAATCCCACACGGCGAAATCAGCATCAAATCCAGCGGCTATTTGTCCTTTTTTATTCAGTCCCAGCGCCTTTGCAGCATGACGGGTCACGCCGTAAAGGTTCTCTTTCGGTGTCAGCCCAAATAGGGTAGATGCCATATTCATCATGAGAGTCAGGCTTGCAAAGGGAGCCGTTCCAGGGTTGAAGTCAGTGGCTATGGCCATTGGGACATTGTGTTGACGCAGCCAGTCAATGGGGGGCTTTTGGGTTTCTCGCAAGAAGTAGAACGCTCCGGGAAGCAGGGTGGCGACAGTGCCGTTTTCAGCGAGTGCTTTGACGCCTTCTTCGCAAAGATATTCGATGTGATCCACGGAAAGTGCGCCCATTTCGGCGGCGAGCGCACTGCCACCCAAATTGGAAAGTTGTTCAGTATGACCTTTAAGTTGCAATCCGTGGCTTCGCGCAGCCTCGAACACTCTGGCCATTTGCTCCGGCGAGAAGCCGATGCCTTCGCAGAACACATCGACGGCGTCAGCAAGGTTCGATTCAGCCGCTGCAGGGATCATTTCTTCGCACACCAGAGCAATGTAACCGTCGCTGTTGTTTTTGAATTCAGGCGGCAAAGCGTGTGCGCCAAGCAGCGTGGTGGTGATATTTACATCCAGCTCTTGCTCTAACCCTTTTGCTGCTTTGAGCATCTTGATTTCATGCTCGACCGTCAGTCCGTATCCGCTTTTGACTTCAATGGTTGTGACGCCGTCACGCATTAGAGCTTTAGCGCGTGGAAGCGCCAAAGAGACGAGTTCTTCAATTGAAGCCTCACGGGTCGCTTTAACGGTAGAAAGAATACCTCCGCCGTTTCTTGCTATCTGTTCGTAGGGAACACCTTGCAAGCGTTGTTCAAATTCACCAGAGCGGTCACCAGCAAAAATGATGTGGGTATGCGCATCGATAAGCCCCGGCGTAACTAACCGGTTTTCCAGCGAAACCATTTGATAACCGGAGGTAGAGAGGTTTTCACCCACGGCAACGATACTGCCATTTTCGACAGCAATCATATGGTTGTCGCGTACTTGGTATCCCTCGGTACGAATGACGTCTGTATCCATTGAAACAAGACGACAATCCGTGAACATCTTCTTCATTTTTACTGCGCTCTTTATTTGTATATATAAATGTATAGACAAATAAGAGGGCGATGACAAGATCAGTTGTTATTAAATTGTGATCGAGGGTGTAAAGTTCAGCGGCCACTTTTAGGGGCTGTTGACCTTTGGTGGTTAAATTTTGTTCTCGCTATAAGCGTTTTAGGCGCGGCGAGGTGTGTGCCGCC